>NZ_JBSFGK010000058.1:0-51007 GCF_053596495.1 Kitasatospora sp. NPDC001683 | reverse complement strand
GCGGGCCGCTCCGTACCGGGAGCGGCCCGGCCGCGGGTGAGGAGGGGCGCAGCCGGACCGGTCGGCCGAGGGTCGACGGGGCCGGTGGGGACGACACGAGATCGCCGAACAGGAGGCCGCCGGTGGAACGCAGGCGCGAGGCAGCGCTGACCGGAGGGACGGCGGGCCGGCGGCTGACCAGCATCGACGGCGGACGCGAGGACGGCCCCGCCGAGCCGGCCGGTCCGCCGCCGCAGGGGCCCGGCGGGGCGCGCGCGCCTCGGCCGCAGCGCGCGGAGTCGGCGCAGCCGCCCGGCGTGCCGGAGCAGGCCCGGCTGTGGCACGTGGTGCTGAGCGTGGCCGGGCAGACCACCCCGCTGTCCTCGCTACGGGCCTCGCTGGAGCGGCTGGCGCACGACCACTCGTTCTTCCTGACCGCCCGTTACGCGGCCGACCACGCCGAGATCCGCTACTGGGAGCAGGCCCGGGACCTGCACGACGCGGCGGCGATCGCGTTGCGGCTGTGGGGCGAGCACAAGGTGACCGCGAACCTGCCGCCGTGGGAGATCGTCGGGCTGGAGGTGGTCGACCGGGCGACGTACCAGAAGCGGGTGGCGGAGGGCTTCGGCGGTCCGCCGCCGCAGCTGGGCGGGGTGTACCCGTACTGACCGACCGGCGGCCGGGGCTGACCGTGCCGCGCTGACCGGCGGCCGGGGCTGACCGGGCCGCGCTGACAGGGCCGTACCGGCCGGCCCTGTTCAGATGCCGGAACGGCGCCGGGCAGGGCGGGGGCAGTCGCTACGCTTGGCGGCATGACCAGCGACCTCGCCACCGCCGACAGCCCCGTCCTCGCCGTAGCGCGCCGAGCCCGGGAGGCCGCCGCCGCGCTCGCCCCGCTGCCGCGCCGCGCCAAGGACGCCGCGCTGCTGGCGATCGCGGACGCGCTGGTGGCCCGCAGCGCCGAGATCGTCGCGGCCAACGTCGAGGACGTGGCCCGGGCCCGCGAGGCGGGGACGGCCGAGTCGGTGATCGACCGGCTGAGCCTGACTGACGAGCGGATCGCCGCGATCGCCTCCGACGTGCGCTCCGTGGCCGGGCTGGCCGACCCGGTCGGCGAGGTGGTGCGCGGCTACACCCTGCCGAACGGCTTGGACGTGCGCCAGGTGCGGGTGCCGCTCGGCGTGGTCGGCATCATCTACGAGGCCCGGCCGAACGTCACGGTGGACGCCGCCGCGCTCTGCCTGAAGTCCGGCAACGCGGTGCTGCTGCGCGGCTCCGCCTCGGCCTACCGCTCCAACACCGCGCTGGTCGCCGTCCTGCGGGACGCCGTCGAGGCGGCCGGGCTGCCGGCCGACGTGATCCAGCTCGTCCCGGGGGAGAACCGGGACTCGGTGCAGGAGCTGATGCGCGCCCGCGGGTACGTCGACGTGCTGATCCCGCGCGGCGGGGCCTCGCTGATCCGCACCGTGGTCGAGGGCTCGACCGTCCCGGTGATCGAGACCGGCACCGGCAACTGCCACGTGTACGTGGACGCGCGGACCGACCTGGCGATGGCGGTCGGCATCCTGTTGAACTCCAAGGCGCAGCGGGTCAGCGTCTGCAACTCGGCCGAGACGCTGCTGGTGCACCAGGACGTCGCGGACGCCTTCCTGCCGCTGGCGCTGGCGGCCCTGGCCGAGGCCGGGGTGACCGTGCACGGCGACGAGGCGGTGCTCAAGGCCGCCGAGGGCAGCGGCGCCACCGTGGTGCCGGCCACCGACGAGGACTGGGGCGCCGAGTACCTCTCGTACGACCTGGCCGCGGCCGTGGTGCCCTCGCTGGACGCCGCGGTGGAGCACATCCGCCGCTGGTCCTCCGGCCACACCGAGGCGATCGTCACCACCTCGCAGGCCGCCGCCCGCCGCTTCACCCAGCTGGTGGACTCGACCACGGTGGCCGTCAACGCCTCCACCCGGTTCACCGACGGCGGTGAGTTCGGCTTCGGGGCGGAGATCGGCATCTCCACCCAGAAGCTGCACGCCCGCGGTCCGATGGGCCTGCCGGAGCTGACCAGCACCAAGTACATCGTCACTGGTGACGGGCATGTCCGCGGCGAGGCGACGCAGACCGTCGGCGGGGACGCGGACGCCCGCTGAGCGCGGCGCGCGGGGCGGCCGTCACACGTGTGACGGACCAACTGCCAGGAGCCACAGACAAATCGCCCCTCCGGTAATACGCTGAATCCCGTGGCTGAGGATGTGGGGGGCTTGCCGTACCCCGACGGCGCCGACCACGGTGGTGCGGACGACGAGTTCGCCACCGTGGTCTTCGATGAGGCCTTCGTCCGGTCCGCCGCCGTGCACGAGCCGACGGCCAAGGAGCGGCAGCTGGCCGCCGCCGAGGCGCGGTTCGAGCCGGACACCGCGGGACCGGGCTGGAGCTATGACGTACCGGCCGGGGACGGGCTGCCGCTGGAGCTGCGCCCGTACCCGAGCGGACTCGACGAGGACCACCTGTACCCCGACCCCTGGTCGGGCCCGGGCCGGGCGAGCGGTCGCCAGGGCCGGCGCTGGGGGCGGCGCTACGACCCGGTGCGCGCCCGCGGGCGGTACGTGGCCCAGCAGCGCTGGCACCGGCCGGTGGCCTGGGTGCTGGCCGTGATCATGGGCGTGAGCCTGGTGGCGGTGGCGGTCGCGGCGATCTACCAGGGCGTGGGCGGCTCCTCCGGCGCGCCCCGGCGCCCGGAGTCCGGCAGCAGCAGTCCGGGGACGGACCCGCGGTCCGCGCCGGCCGCGCCGTCGGCGGTGGTCACGGCGCCCGCGGGCTGACCTGGCCAGGGGGCGTACGCCCCGGGCGGGCGGTCACGGAGCGTTCCCGGCAATCTGCGCCGGGCCCTCGTGGCGGGGCGAGTGTACGCCTACCCTGGTGACATGGGTGACCCGCGCGAGCCTCCTGAGGGTACGCCCGAGGGCGGTTCCGGCAACGAGGACGAGTTCCGGTCCGTCGTCTTCGACGAATCGTTCGTCCGGGCTGCCCGGATCCAGGAGCTGTCCGCCCGGGAGCGGCTCGCGGGCTCCTTCGGCAAGGCCACCCGGGCGCGGGTGCGGCTCGGGCCGCTGGGGACGGTGCCGCGCCAGGCGCTGGCCCTGCTGCTGCTCATCCTGCTGGCCTTCGGGGCCGCGGTGTACTTCGGGGTGAACTCGCCCAAGGGCCTTCCGATCCGGCCGGAGGGCAGCCAACTGACCGTCAGTCTGGTGGCGTTGAGCCCGGCTTCGGCCGTCCGCCCGGTCGCCGACCCGGCGGATCCGTTCGCCGCGCTGCCGCCCGGGTACGGCGACGGGGCGGCCGGGTTGAACACCCCGGCGGGCGCCGCCACCGAGCACTTCAGCAAGGTCGAGGTGACCAAGGCGCTGGACACCGTGCAGCGCTACCTGGTGGCCTCCTCGCTGACGCCGGCGGCGCTGGTCCAGGGCGCCACCACCGACGTGCGGGCCTTCGTCACGCCCGGTGAGCAGGCCCAGTTCGACGCCGCCGTCACCCAGCCGGTGGACGACCGGCACCACGCGGTGACCGGCTGGATCGTCCGCTTCGACCCGGCGCAGGTCGCGCTGGCCTCCGGCACCGTGAAGGTGGTCGGTGCGATGCGGGTCGACGAGGCGGACAGCAGCACGCTGCAGGTCACCACCGACCACACCTTCGTCTACGCGCTGAAGCCGGCCGGCGCCCCGGCCGGTGCACAGGTCACCCTGGAGACCGTGCGGCGCGAGCTGACCTTCCAGTTCGACCGGGTGGACCTGGCCTCGGCGCAGCTGCGGCTTGTGGACTCGGTGCTGCAGGCCGGGCCGGAGCCGTGCACCGCCTCGATGGCGGGCTTCCTGCAGCCGGTGCTGGCCACCGCGCAGGGCACCACGGTGGCGCCGCCGACCGCGGTCGACCCGGGCAACCACGCGCGCCCGGCCTGGCAGGTGTGCGGGGTGCTGGCGGGGGGCTGACGGCCTGCGTGCGGTGGAACGGCCGGTGACCCGGGCGGGTCACCGGCCGTCACGGTCAGCCGTCGGTGCGCTCGGCGGAGCCGTGGTCCGACGGGGAGCCGGCGCGGCTGCCGCCGGTGAAGGTGTCGCGCAGCTTGCCGCCGACGGTCGCGGCGCCGCCGGCCACGTCCCGCAGCAGGCCCATCAGCGGGTCCTTGCTCTCCTTCACCGAGGTCGTGTAGTGCTCGGCGGCGGCCTTCCACTGCTCGCCGACCGAGGTGTCCCGGTCGTCCGTGCGGCGCGGGTATGCGCCGGCCATGATCGAGCGGTACTCGTCGCTCTCCGCCCACTTCTTCAGCTGGGCGACCCGGACCACCGCGAACGGGTGGGTCTGCGGCAGCAGTTGGAGCAGCTTGAGCACGCCGTCGCGCAGGTCGCCGGCCTTCTCGTACTCCTCGGCCTGCTCCAGGAAGGCGTCGACGTTCATCTCGGCCAGGTTGTGCCCGCCGGCCAGCTTCATCAGGGCCCGCATGGACGCCTGGAGGTCCTGCCCGGCGAGCAGGCCGGCCCGGTCGCTGGACAGCTCGGCCTTGCGGAACCACTCCTTGAGTGCGGTGACGATCGCCATGATCGCCAGGTTGCCGAGCGGCACCCAGGCGATCCGGGTGGCGATGTTGGTGAGGATCATCAGCATCGTCCGGTAGACGGCGTGGCCGGACATCGCGTGGCCGATCTCGTGGCCGATGACGGAGCGCAGCTCCTCCTCGTCCAGCAGCTCGACCAGGCCGCTGGTGATCACGATGATCGGGGTGTCGATGCCGATGGTGTACGCGTTGACCGCCGGGTCCTGGGTGACGTACAGGTCCGGGACCTGCTCCAGGTCGAGCGCGTAGGCGGCGTCGCGGACCATGTCGTACAGCTCGGGGAACTGGCGCTCGGAGGTCTTCACCGCGGTGGCCAGGAACATCAGCCGGATCGAGCGCTCGGAGACCAGCCCGGCGAGCTTCTTCAGGATGTCGTCGAAGCCGGACAGCTTGCGCAGGGCGACCAGCGCCGAGCGGTCGGCGGGGTGCTCCCAGGCCCGGGTGGAGATCCCGGGGAAGCGCTGGCGACGCCGGCTCGGGGTCTTCGCGGTCGTGTCGGTCATGGTGTGAGTGCCTCCTGTCGACGGCGGCCCCGGCGCAGTGGCCGGCCCCCCGCTGGTCTTCGCCTGCAACGACTCGTCTGCAACGACTGCCTGTGCAACGTCCGCGGTTGCGTACTCGTCCCCGGAGCCAGCGTACGCGCGGGCCGGGGCGCGGCTCGGGGGCCGGTGGGCGGTGCCGGTGTGAGGCCGGTTTACCCTGAATGCCCTGGAGAACCGGGACCGGACCCGGCCGCGGTACCGAGCAGTACGAGGAGCCCCTCAGATGTCCACCGAAGCGCTGGTCAGCCTGGCCGCACCCATCTCCGACGAGGCCGGCCCGGGCCTGTTCCTGCGGATCATCGTGATCGCGTCCTTGGTCGGGATCGGCCTGCTGGTCTGGATCATGGCCCGCGCCTTCCGGGGCCAGTAGACCGCAGCCTCCGGTGGTGCCCGCTCACGCCCGGTCAGCGGCGGTGGGCCGCCGAGCGGTTGCCGGGTAACCCCCCGTACGATGACGGGTGGGCCCTCACCGGCCCGGAACAACCCCCAGGTCCGTTCACCGAGCCGAGAAGGTCCCGCCGACCATGAGCAATGCCGCCGCACTCCCCGTTCTGAACCTGCTCGCCGAGGGCGGGGGCAACCACGACAGCCTGAACCCGCTGCTGACGGGCGGCTCCGCGCTGTTCATCCTGGTGCTCCTGCTCTTCATCACCACCCGCTTCAACCGGGACCGCTGAGCCGGGACCACGGACCGCTCGGGGAGCGTCCGGCCGGTGGGCCGGCCGCTCCCTCACGCATCTACCGACCACCTCCACCATCTACGGACCACCTCCACACGGACGTTCCCGCACCGTGACGGGCGTCGCGTAAGGTGTGGCGGCATGGGAGAGCAGGCCGGGAATCCCGGCGGACCGGAACCGGTGAAGAAGCGCCTCGGCGTGATGGGCGGCACCTTCGACCCGATCCACCACGGCCACCTGGTCGCCGCCAGTGAGGTGGCGAGCGCGTTCCACCTGGACGAGGTGGTCTTCGTCCCGACCGGGGAGCCCTGGCAGAAGAGCGACCGCCACGTCACCCCGGCCGAGGACCGCTACCTGATGACGGTCATCGCCACCGCGGAGAACCCGCAGTTCTCGGTCAGCAGGATCGACATCGACCGCCAGGGCCCGACGTACACCGTCGACACCCTGCGCGACCTGCACGCCCTGCACCCGGACGCCGACCTCTTCTTCATCACCGGCGCCGACGCGCTCGCCCAGATCCTGTCCTGGCACGACTCGGACGAACTCTTCTCGCTGGCCCACTTCATCGGATGCACCCGCCCGGGGCACACTCTGTCGGACGCCGGGCTTCCGGTGGGCGGGGTCTCCCTGGTGGAGGTCCCGGCGCTGGCCATCTCCTCCACGGACTGCCGCAACCGGGTCGCCAAGGGCGAGCCGGTCTGGTACCTCGTCCCGGACGGCGTGGTCCGCTACATCGACAAGCGGGCGCTGTACGCGCCGCACGGGACCTGAGCCAGGAGCGGGCGTGACCGATCGCAACGGCAATGGCAGCGGGCAGCAGCCGGAGGAGTGGTCCACCGGGCAGTACCAGCAGCCGTACCAGGGCCAGGAGTACCACCAGCAGCAGGCGTACGAGCAGCAGTACGGGCAGTACGACCAGTACGGGCAGCTGGCGTACGGGCAGGGCTACTACGGCGGCCAGGCCCAGGGCTACCAGCAGGCCCAGCAGACCGGGCAGTTCCCGCAGCAGCAGTCGTACGGGCAGCAGCACGACCAGTACGAGTCGCACGAGCAGTACGGCCAGTACGACCAGTACGGGCAGCCGGTGTACCCCCAGGCCCCGTACGGCGGCTACCAGCAGCAGGGGTACCAGGCGTACCAGCAGCCGTACCAGGCCGCGCCGGTCGCGCCGTTGGTCGCCGAGCCGCTGCCCGAGCCGCCCGTCGCGCCCGAGGCGCCCGCCCCCACCCCCGCGCCCGCCGCCGTGCCGCCGCCGCGCCGGCGCACGCCCCGGCCGGCCGCCGAGGCGGCCCCGGCCGAGCCCGGGGCGCCCTCCGAGCAGGTCGCCGGCGCCCGGTCCGGCAAGGCCGGCGGACGGGCGCCCAAGGACAGCTACACCACGGGCGAGTTCACCTTCGTCGACGAGGAGGCGGAGGAGTCCGAGGACGTCATCGACTGGCTGAAGTTCGCCGAGTCCCGCAGCGAGGTGCGCGCCGAGCGCCGCCGCAAGCTGAAGAACCGGCTGGTCGGCCTCGGCGTGGTGCTGGCGCTCGCGGCCGGCGGCGTCGGCGGCTACCTGTGGTTCACCGGGGACAAGCCGACCGCGGCCGCCGCGGCCGGTGGGCGGCAGGTCAACGTCGTCCACCTGCGCGACCTGCAGGGCAAGGTGTCCAGTGCGCTGCTGGTCGACGACGCCTCCGGGCACAAGGGCACGGTGCTGCTGCTGCCCGACGTGCTGCGGCTGCCCGGGCCCGGCGATCCGCCGGTGACCACCGTCGGCCAGGCCATGGACGCGATCGGCGCCTCGGCGACCCGCGACGGCCTGTCCACCGTGCTCGGCGCCCCGGTGGCCGGCACCTGGCGGCTGGACACCCCGTACCTGGAACTGCTGGTCTCCCAGCTCGGCGGCGTCCGGGTGGACACCAACGCCGCGACCTACGAGGGCGGCAAGCCGGACGGCAAGGAGCTGTCCCCGGCGGGCAAGAACACCCTGCTCAGCGGCAAGGCCGCGGTCGCGTACGCCACCCTGCAGGCGCCCGGCGAGAACCGGGACGCCCAGCTGGCCCGGTTCGGGCAGGTGATGGACGCGGTGGTGCGCACCATGCCGACCGAGTTCAAGGACGCCAAGGACGACGTGCACCGGATGAACGCGGTGCTCGACCCCTCGCTGCCCGAGGACGCCCTGGCCGGGGTGCTCGCCCAGCTCGCCCAGCAGGCGAAGGACGGCCACTTCAGCACCACCGCGCTGACCGTCAAGCCGGACGGCACCCTGGACGAGGCGACCGCGGGCAAGCAGGTCAAGGACGTGCTCGGCGGCACCGTGAAGTCCGCGGCGGCCGGCGACGCCCCCGCCCGGGTCTCGGTGCAGGACGCCTCCGGCAACGACGCGGCGAGTGCCGCCGCGCAGGTCCAGATCGTCAACTCGGGCCTGACGTTCATCCCGGGCGGAGCCAAGACCGCGCCGCAGGCCACCAGTGAGATCCGCTACACCGACGACGCCCGGCAGGCCGCGGCGAAGTCCCTGGCGAGCAGCCTGGGGCTGCCGGACACGGCGGTGAAGAAGGTCGCCGACGCCCAGAACGCGGACCTGGTGGTCGTGCTCGGCAAGGACTACCAGCCGCCGAAGAACCAGTAGCCGGTCGGCCGGGCGGCGGCGGACCGGCCCCCGTCCGGCCCCGGGTTCGGCTCCGTCCGGCCTCGGGTCCGGCCCCGCGCGCCCCGCGGCCCCGGAAATGCGTTCCGAGGCCGCAGGGGCGGCGTGAGATCCTGGAAAACGACCCCGGCCGCGCGCCGGGCCGCCCCAAGCCGCCGAGCCGGAAGAACAACGTGACCGTCACCGACCACAGCCAGCAGCTCATCACCGTCGCCGCGCAGGCGGCGGCCGACAAGCTCGCGCACAACATCATCGCGTTCGACGTCAGCGAGGTGCTGTCGATCACCGACGCCTTCCTGATCGCCTCCGCGAACAACGACCGCCAGGTCCGCTCGATCGCCGAGGAGATCGAGGACCGGCTGCGGGAGCAGCTGGACATCAAGCCGGTGCGCCGCGAGGGCGAGCGCGAGGGCCGCTGGATCCTGCTCGACTACCTGGACATCGTCGTGCACGTCCAGCACTCCGAGGAGCGCTCCTTCTACTCGCTGGACCGGCTCTGGAAGGACTGCCCCGAGCTGCCGCTGCCCGCGGACGCCATGGAGTCGCGCAACCGGCCCGACGCCATCACGGACGAGGCCGGCAACGCCGTCGCCCCGGCCGACGACTTCGGCAAGCCCGAGGACCTGCACTGAGCCGGGAGGCGCGCGGCCCGCGCATCGTCTTCTGGCGGCACGGTCAGACCTCGTGGAACCTCGAATCGCGGTTCCAGGGCACCACGGACATCGAGCTGACCGGCCAGGGCGTGCTGCAGGCCCAGCGGGCGGCCCGGCTGCTCTCAGGGCTGCGCCCCGACCTGCTGATCTCCTCGGACCTCAAGCGCGCCCGGCGCACCGCCGAGGAGCTCGCCGCGGTCACCGGGCTGGACGTGCAGCACCACGAGGGCCTGCGGGAGACGTACGCGGGCTCCTGGCAGGGCCTGACCAACGCCGAGATCCGTGAGCGCCACCCGGAGGAGTACGCGGCCTGGGCGGCCGGGGAACCGGTGCGGCGCGGCGGCGGTGAGCTGTCCACCGAGGTGGCCGACCGCTCGGTGCCGGTGGTGCTGGAGGCCGTCGCCAAGCTGCCGGAGAACGGCACGCTGGTCGTGGTCAGCCACGGCGGCACCATCCGGACCATGCTCGGGCGGCTGCTGGGCCTGGAGCCGCCCCTGTGGGAGTGCTTCGGCGGCCTGTCCAACTGCTGCTGGTCGGTGCTCGGCAAGGGGGCGCGCGGCTGGCGGCTGCTGGAGCACAACGCGGGCACGCTCCCGCAGCCGGTGATCGGCGACGACACCTGACGGCACTCGGCGGCACTCGGCGGCGGGGCTTCACGGGGGCCCGGAAGGAGCGGATTTCGCAGTTCCGGGCCTGACCAGCTAGAGTCTTCCTCGTTCGCAGGGAAGGAACGCGGCCCGGAAGGGAAGCGGGAGATCCGGTGAGTGCGGGGCTATAGCTCAGTTGGTAGAGCGCTTGCATGGCATGCAAGAGGTCTGGGGTTCAATTCCCCATAGCTCCACTCCGCATCGGCGGTCGTGGCGGTTGGAATTCCGGAGCCAGGGTCGTCCGTGTCGCGGGGCTATAGCTCAGTTGGTAGAGCGCTTGCATGGCATGCAAGAGGTCTGGGGTTCAATTCCCCATAGCTCCACAGCAGTTCGAGAGGCCGTCACCCGGTGGGTGGCGGCCTCTCGGCCTTTCCCCGGGCTGCGCCCGGCTCGTCACAGCGCGCAGGTGTGGCTCCAGCCGCCCGGCGGCAGGGAGTTGAGCCGCTCGACCAGCTCCCGGTCCTCCGGGCTCTTCGGGACGTACACGACGATGTAGCATTCCGGCACGCCCGGCATCGTCAGGTAGGTGGCGTTCAGCCGCATCACCCCGAGCTCCGGGTGGCGGAACATCCGCAGCAGGGTCTTCGGCGGCGACACCTCCTGGCGGGCCCACAGCTCCCGGAACAGCTCGCTGCGGGCCGACAGCCGCTGCACGTGCTCCTCCCAGGCCGGCTCGCCGACGTGCTTGCCGTACGCCGCGCGCAGCACCGCCACCATCCGCGGCAGGGTCTCCTCCGGGTTCTCGCACGGGTTGCAGCACGACGGCGCGGCCAGCATGCACCAGAGGCTGTTGAAGAAGACCCCGCCGGCCGGGCGCATCCGGTCGGTGCCGAACAGTGACCGGTACGGCCGGTTGAAGCTCAGCACGTCGAACCGGGTGTTGGAGACCGCCGCCGGCAGCGGGGCGAGCGAGTCCAGGATCACCTGGATCGACGGGCTCAGCTCCGGCGGGGCGGGCTGGGCGAGCGGCGAGGGCGACATCCCGGCCAGCCGGAACAGGTGCTGGCGCTCGGTGCCGTCGAGCCGCAGCGCCCGGGACACCGCCAGCAGCACCTGCTCGCTCGCGTTGATCGGCCGCCCCTGCTCCAGCCACGTGTACCAGGTGACCCCGACCCCGGCGAGCTGCGCGACCTCCTCGCGCCGCAGCCCCGGCGTGCGGCGGCGCAGCCCGGGCGGCAGGCCGACGTCCTCGGGGGTGACCCGCGCCCGGCAGGCCTTCAGGAAGCGGGCCAGCTCGGTCCGGCGGCGTTCGCGGTCGCCCGCCGCGGTGGGGAGTTCCTCGAGCACGGTCATGGCGTCCATCGTGCCGCAGCGCGCGCGGGCGATACAGGTGCTGCCAGTACCAGGATCAGCAGGCTCTAACCACCAGTACCGGCGCGGCCCCAGGCTGGTGGCCATGACGGACCTCCAGATCCGGCCCGGCGTGGCCGGAGGCACCACCGGGGCGCCGACCGTACGGCCCGGGCTGCTCCTCGCGCTCGTCCTGTGCGGGCAGTTCATGGCCGTGCTCGACTCCTCCATCGTCAACGTCGCGGTGCCCACCATCCGAACCGACCTGGGCGCCTCCGGCGCCGCCCTGCAACTCGTGATCGCCGGCTACACCATCGCCTACGCGGTCCTGCTGATCACCGGCGCCCGGCTCGGCGCCCGCTACGGCTACAGCCGGCTGTTCCAGCTGGGCCTGGCCGCCTTCACCGCCACCTCGCTGGCCTGCGGCCTCGCCCCGACCACCGGCTGGCTGATCGCCTTCCGGCTGCTCCAGGGCGCGGCCGGGGCGCTGATGGTGCCGCAGGTGATGAGCCTGCTGCAGCGCACCTTCACCGGGGCCGCCCGCACCCGGGCGATCGGCCTCTACTCGGCGGTGCTGGCCGTCGGCGTCGCGTCCGGCCAGGTGCTCGGCGGGGTGCTGGTCAGCGCCGACCTGTTCGGCACCGGGTGGCGGCCGGTGTTCCTGGTCAACGTGCCGTTCGGGCTGGTGCTGCTGGCGGTGGGCGCCCGGCTGCTGCCGCGGCTGCCCGGTGACGCCTCGCGCGGCTTCGACGTCCCCGGCCTGGTGGTGCTGGGCGCGGCGCTCGGCCTGCTGGTGGTGCCGCTGGTGCTCGGCCACGAGCTCGGCTGGCCGGCCTGGGGCTGGGCGATGCTCGCGGGCGGCGTGCTGCTGTTCGGCCTGTTCGTCGTGGTCGAGCGCGGCGTCGCCCGGCGCGGCGGGCAGCCGCTGATCCCCGGGCGGGTGCTGCGCGCCCCCGGGCTGCGGCCGGCAGCGGTCGGACTGTTCACGATCATGGCGGCCTACGCGGGCTTCATGTTCGCCTTCGCCCTGCACCAGCAGGCGGGCCTCGGCCACAGCGCGCTGCGGGCCGGGCTCTGCTCGGCGCCCGTCGCGATCGGCTTCGGCGTGGGCAGCCTGCACTGGCACCGACTTCCGGGCCGGCTGCACGGGATGCTGCCGTCGGTCTCCGGGGTGGTGCTCGGGGGCGGCTACCTGGTGCTGGGGGTGCTGCTCGGCGGGGGCGCCGGGGTCGGGGCGGCGGTGCTGGTGGAGACGGCCCTGTTCGGCCTGGCCGCGGGCTGTGCGTACGCGCCGCTGTTCGCCCGGGCGCTCGCGGGGGTGGCGCCCGAGGACGCGGCCGATGCCAGCGGGGTGACGGTGACCGTCCTCCAGCTCGGGCAGGTGATCGGGGTCGCGGTGCTCGGCTCGGTGTTCCTCGGGCAGGTGGACCTGCCGGCGCCGGCCGCCGACTCCGGGCACGCGCTGCTGGTCACCCTGGCGGTCAACACCGTGCTGGTGCTCGTCGGGGCGGTCTTCGCCGAGCGCAGCCGGAGGGAGGTGCGCTGAGCGGGGTGCCGACCGGTCGCCCTCGGCCGGCTCGGCTGCCCCGGGAAACGGATTTCAGGAGCACGCCCCGGACCGTGTAAAGTAGTCGATGTCGCCGAGGGAAACCGGACGGAAACGACGGGGAACCCGGTGACATCGCAGGTCAAGGGGCTATAGCTCAGTTGGTAGAGCGCTTGCATGGCATGCAAGAGGTCTGGGGTTCAATTCCCCATAGCTCCACAGTGATTGAGAGCCGCCTCCCGATTAGGGGGGCGGCTCTTCGCCGTTGTGTGCACGCCATCGGCGGGCCGGCCGGAAAGACCGCTACCGTCGTGCCATGGCCGATCTGCAGCGAAGGCGGAACGAGGAGCTGGCCCGGATACTGCACCAGCTCGGCTGGAGTCCGGAACGGCTCGCCCGTGAGGTGAGCCTCGCCCTGCCGCCGGGCCTGGCGATCAGCTCCACCGCCCCCTACAAGTGGCGCGACCGCGGCATGGTGCCACGCAGCCCGCACGACCAGACCGTCTGCGAGGTGCTCAGCCGCACCCTCGGCATCGCCGTCACCTACGAGCAGCTCTGGGGCAGGATGGGCGGCCACCGCGGTGCCAAGATCCTCTCGCCCCGGCTGCTCACCGACCCGTGGACCGCCGACACCGCCCAGACCGCGCTGCGCGAGGCCGCCACCGACGCCGGACCGGTCCGCCTCACCGACCTGTTCCGCAGCGCCGACCTCGACCACGCCGCCGAACGGCTCTCCTCGCCGCCGCCACCGGTCGGCGGCGGCGAGGGCGCGCTGCGCGTCGACCCCTCGCTGGCCGGCGAACTCGGGCTGTCCTACCGCAGCAAGCAGCGCCTCGAACGCTCCTGCGGCGGCGGCCTCGTCCTCGGCCCCACCCGGGCCGAACTCGCCATGCTGGCCAAGCTGTTGGAACTCGGCGCGTACGACGAACGGCTCGGCCGCGAGCTGTACGGCACCGCCAGCAGGCTCGCCCGCCTGGCCGGCTGGGCCGCGTACGACCTCGGCCACGACGCGGCCGCCCAGCGGGCCTTCGTCGCCGCGCTGCGCGCCGCCCACGTCAGCGGCGACGCCCGCCTCGGCGTCGCCGGGCTCGGCGCGCTGGTGGTGCTCGCCACCCAGGGCACCGGCGGGCGCGGCCTGGACGCCGTCACCGCGCTGCGCACCGCCCTGGACGCCCACGGCCCCGCGCTCAGCGCCACCGCCCGGGCCCGCCAGTTCGGCCGGATCGCCCGCGCCCACGGCCGCCGCGGCGAGGCCGAACAGGCCGAGGCCGCCGCCGCCCGGGCCTTCGCCGAACTCGACGGCGTGCCCGGCGCCGAGGAGGCCCGGGCCGACCTCGCCGGGATGGTGGGGGAGGGGCGGCTGGCGCTCGGCCAGTACCGGATGGCCAAGGGGCTGCTCGCCGAGGCCGTCGCCGGGCTCGGACCGGGACGGGCCCGCGCCAAGGCGATGCTGATGGTCCGCCTCGCCGAGGCCCACCGGCGCCTCGGCGACCAGCGGGAGGCCGCCCGGACGGCGGGGCTGGCGCGGGCGCTGGCGGCCGGGATGCAGTCGGAGCGACTGGCCAGGGCGCTGCGGGACTTCGAGGCGGCGGGGCGGGCGCCGGCGCGGTGAGGGGGCCGGGTCCGCGGCGGGTGCTCGCGGGAGTGCGGTGCGCTGGACGGGACGGGGTGCGCTGGATGGGACGGTCAGGAGTGCCCTGACCCGCTTGCGGTACCCTGAGCCCATGCGAACCGTGCGCCTGCTCCTTAGCCGGCCGCGCTGACCAGGACCGGCCGCGCCCTCGGGCGGTGCCGGAGTCGGCGTGGCGTCCCCTCCTGCGAGGGGATTTTTTGTTTTCCGCCCCCGCCCGCGTCGTGGGACGGGTCCACGGTCGGCCGCGTCGCGCGGTTCGCCAACTGACACCGATGGAGCTTGAAGGACCATGAGCGAGACGACCCCTGCGTCCGGCGCGGCCGAGACCGCGACCGAGCCGTTCCGGTACAGCGCCGCGCTGGCGGCGGAGATCGAGTCCCGCTGGCAGGACATCTGGGAGAAGGAGGGCACCTTCCACGCCCCCAACCCCACCGGTGAGCTGGCCGACCCGTCCGCCGGTGACGTCGCCGCGAAGCCGCACAGCTTCATCATGGACATGTTCCCGTACCCCTCGGGCGCGGGCCTGCACGTCGGTCACCCGCTGGGCTACATCGCCACCGACGTCTTCGCCCGCTACCAGCGGATGACCGGCCACAACGTGCTGCACACGCTGGGCTACGACGCCTTCGGCCTGCCCGCCGAGCAGTACGCGGTGCAGACCGGCACCCACCCGCGGGTCTCCACCGAGGCCAACATCGCCAACATGCGCCAGCAGCTGCGCCGGCTGGGCCTGGGCCACGACCCGCGCCGCTCGATCTCCACGATCGACCCGGACTACTACCGCTGGACGCAGTGGATCTTCCTGCAGATCTTCAACTCCTGGTACGACGAGGCCGCCGGCAAGGCCCGTCCGATCGCCGAGCTGGTCGCCCAGTTCGAGGCCGGCACGCGTGAGGTGCCGGGCGGTCGCGCCTGGTCCGCGCTGTCCGCCGCCGAGCGCGACGAGGTGCTGGGCGAGTACCGCCTGGCGTACGCCAAGGAGGTGCCGGTCAACTGGTGCCCGGGCCTGGGCACCGTGCTGGCCAACGAGGAGGTCACCGCGGACGGCCGCTCCGAGCGCGGCAACTTCCCGGTGTTCAAGTCCAACCTGCGCCAGTGGATGATGCGCATCACCGCGTACTCCGACCGCCTGATCGCCGACCTGGACCTGCTGGACTGGCCCGAGGCCATCAAGCTGCAGCAGCGCAACTGGATCGGGCGCTCCGAGGGCGCCCGGGTGGACTTCGCTGTTGACGGCGGGAAGATCACCGTCTTCACCACCCGGCCCGACACCCTGTTCGGCGCCACCTACATGGTGCTGGCGCCCGAGCACGGCCTGGTCGACTCGATCGTCCCCGCGGCCTGGCCCGAGGGCGTGCCCGCCGAGTGGACCGGCGGCGCCGCCACCCCCGCCGAGGCCGTCGCCGCCTACCGTGCCGCGGCCGCCGCCAAGTCGGACGTCGAGCGCCAGGTCGAGGCCAAGGTCAAGACCGGCGTCTTCACCGGCGCCTACGCCGTCAACCCGGTCAGCGGCGAGTCCGTCCCGGTGTTCATCGCCGACTACGTGCTGATGGGCTACGGCACCGGCGCCATCATGGCCGTCCCCGCCCACGACCACCGCGACTTCGCCTTCGCCCGCGCCTTCGCGCTGCCGATGCGCTGCGTCGTCGAGCCGACCGACGGCCGCGGCTCGGACCCGGCGCAGTGGGACGACGCCTTCGACACCTACGACTCGGTCATCGTCAACTCGGCGCGCACCGTGGACGGTTCGGTCCTGTCGCTGGACGGGCTGAGCGTCGTCGACGCCAAGGCCCACGTCACCGCCTGGCTGGCCGAGCGCGGCATCGGTGAGGGCACCGTCAACTACCGCCTGCGCGACTGGCTGTTCAGCCGTCAGCGGTACTGGGGCGAGCCCTTCCCGATCGTCTACGACGAGGACGGCGTGATGCACGCGCTGCCCGAGTCGATGCTGCCGGTCGAGGTCCCCGAGGTCGACGACTACTCGCCGCGCACCTACGACGCGTACGACTCCGCCTCCTCGCCGGAGACCCCGCTGTCGCGCAACGAGGACTGGGTCAACGTCGAACTGGACCTGGGCGACGGCGTCAAGCGGTACCGCCGCGAGACCAACACCATGCCCAACTGGGCGGGTTCGTGCTGGTACGACCTGCGCTACGTCGACCCGACGAACACCGACGCCGTGGTGGACCCGGCCAACGAGGGCTACTGGCTGGGCCCGACCGAGGCCAAGCCGGGCGGCGGTGCCGACCTGTACGTCGGCGGTGCCGAGCACGCCGTGCTGCACCTGCTGTACGCCCGCTTCTGGCACAAGGTGCTGCACGACCTGGGCCACGTCTCCTCCGTCGAGCCGTTCCACAAGCTGTTCAACCAGGGCATGATCACCGCGGACGTCTACCGCGACGAGCGCGGCTTCCCGGTGCCCGCCGCCGAGGTCGAGGAGCGCGACGGCAAGTACTTCTGGCAGGGCGAGCCGGTCAAGCGCGAGGCCGGGAAGATGGGCAAGTCCCTGAAGAACGCCGTCGCCCCGGACGACATCGCCGACGAGTACGGCGCGGACACCCTGCGCCTGTACGAGATGTCGATGGGCCCGCTGGACGTCTCCCGCCCGTGGGACACCCGGGCCGTCGTCGGCTCGTACCGCTTCCTGCAGCGGCTGTGGCGCAACGTCGTGTCCGAGGGCACCGGCGAGCTGGTCGTCACGGAGGAGGAGCCGGACGAGGCGACCCTGCGCGCCCTGCACAAGGCCATCGACGGCATCCGCGGCGACATGGCCGGGCTGCGCTTCAACACGGCCGTCGCCAAGGCGATCGAGCTGAACAACTTCCTGGTCAAGCGCGGCTCCACGCCGCGGGCGGTGGCCGAGCAGCTGGTGCTGATGGTCGCGCCGCTGGCCCCGCACATCGCCGAGGAGCTGTGGCGCCGACTGGGCCACGGCGAGTCGCTGGCGCACGCCGACTACCCGGTCGCGAACCCGGCGTACGTGGTCGACGAGACGGTGACCTGCGTGGTGCAGATCAAGGGCAAGGTCAAGGCCCGGCTGGAGGTCGCGCCCGGCATCACGGACGCGGAGCTGGAGGCGCTGGCGCTGGCGGACCCGGCGGTGGTCGCGGCGATCGGCGACGCGGCGGTGCGGAAGGTGATCGCGCGGGCGCCGAAGCTGGTCAACATCGTGACCGGGTGAGGTCGGAGCTGGTCGGTGTTTGACCGGTAGTGCGTGATCGATCGATGGTCCGTGATTGATCGGGCGGGTGTCCTTCGGGGCGCCCGCCCGGTGCGTTTCGGTGTGCTTTCGGGCTGTCGGGGAGGTGGGGGTTCGGGCCCTCGGGGAGATCCCCGATCTGTCCCTGATCTCCGGCCGCCGGGCCCGTTCGGACCTCCTCGCGCCGGGCACGGCGGCTACCGTGGAACCCTCGGCATTGCGGCCCGCGTTGGGCCCGTTGGGGGCCGAAACGGTGGCGGAAGGTGACGCGCGATGGACGTGTTCGGCGTGATGATCGGCTTGGTCCTGCTGTTCGGGATCGCGGCGCTCGTCCTGGCGGTGGTCGGTGCGGTCAAGGCGGCCAAGGCCGTCGCCGCGAAGGTCGAGAAGCACGAGGCCAACGCCCGGCGCGCCGTCGAGACCGCCACCCTCAAGGCGAAGACGTACACCAAGGTCGGCCCGCCCGCGCAGATCGCCACCGTCCGGCTCAAGCTGCGGACCTCGCTGGACGGCACCCGGCAGGTGCTCGAGGGCGGGCTGCCACAGGACAGCCAGCTCGGCGAGTCCCTCGCGCTGCTGACCCGGCTCGACGCGCACGCGGCGGAGCTGGACGGCGAGCTGCGGGTGCTGGAACGCGAACCGGACACCGCGCGGATCGCGGCCAAGCTGCCGGAACTGCGGGAGCGGGCGGAGCGGATCACCCACGCGGCGGAGACCATGCGGTGGGCGGCGCAGGACCGGATGCACCGGTTCGCGGACGACGAGCTGAGCCGGCTGAGCCAGGAGTGCGAGAGCGAGGCGGGGGCGCTGCGGCACTGGGACACGGCGGCGAGCGGGGGTGCCGGCGCTGCTTCCGGGGCTGGTACCGGTTCGGCTGGTGTGGGCCGTGCGGGTGGTGCGGGTGGTGCGGGCAGTCCGGGCGGTGCGGTTCGGGCCGGGCTGACGGACGGGAAGGGGCGGCCGAGCGCGGAGGACCTGCTCGGGCTGGCCGAACCGTTGGCGAAGCTGGCGCAGCGGCTGCGCAAGCCGTCGACGGGCACCTCGACGGGGACCTCGGTGGGGCCTTCGGCGGGCTGAGCCCCGGGTCGTGTCGGGGCGTGCGGGGAGCGCTGGGGCGGACGCTGTCTTCCCGGACCAACGGGGAGTAACCTCCGCCTCATGCCCTCCGACCTCGCACTTGTCACCGATTCCACGGCCTATCTGCCGCAGGAGGCCCTCGACCGGCACGGGATCACGGTGGTTCCGCTGAGCGTCGCGGTCGGTGACTCGGTCCTCTGCGAGGGGGTCGAGATCTCCCCGAAGGACGTCGCCGAGGCACTGCGCGCCAAGCAGCGGGTGACCACCTCCCGGCCCAACCCGGAGACCTTCGCCGCCACCTACCGGGCCGCCGCCGAGGCCGGGGCGAAGGGGATCGTGTCGGTCCACATCTCCGGCGAGCTGTCCGGCACGGTCGAGGCCGCCCGGCTGGCGGCCGCCGAGGCGCCCGTACCGGTGCGGGTGGTGGACAGCCGGCTGGTCGGCATGGCCCTCGGGTACGGGGTGCTGGCGGCTGCCGGGGCCATCGCGGCGGGCCAGGGGCTGGCGGAGGCGGCCGAGGCGGCCACCCGGCGGGCGGCCGGGACCAGTGGCTTCTTCTACGTGGACACCCTGGAGCACCTGCGCCGGGGCGGGCGGATCGGGGCGGCGCGGGCGCTGCTCGGGTCGGCGCTCGCGGTCAAGCCGCTGCTGCACCTGGACGGCGGGCGGATCGAGCCGTTGGAGAAGGTGCGGACGGCGTCGCGGGCGATCGCCCGGCTGGAGGAGATCGCGGTCGAGCGGTCGGGGGAGGGCGAGGTGGACATCACCGTCCACCACCTGGCGGCCGAGGAGCGGGCCGAGCCGCTCGCGGAGCGGCTGCGGGCGCGGGTACCGGGGCTCCGGGACCTGTACGTGGGTGAGGTCGGGGCGGTGATCGGCGCGCACGTCGGGCCGGGGCTGCTCGCGGTGGTGGTCGCGCCGCGCTGAGGCGGGTCGGGCTGGGTTGGACCGGCTGGGTTGGTCGGTTCTGGGTTGGTCGGTTCTGGGTTGGTCGAGCTGGGTCGGTCGGGCCGGGGCCGGGGCCGGGGTCGGGCTTGGGTCGGGCTGGGTCGGTCAACTCGGGCATGGCCTGGCCACTCGTGTGAGTGACGTCTTTTATCCACAACCCCCGGGTTGTCCACAGGCTTTCGGTAATTCCTGCGTGTTCGCCGGACGGCTCCTAGCGTCCTCGCCATGACGACCTCGGGCCTGGGCGCGGCGAAGCGCCAAGCGATCAACGAGACGGTGCGGCTGCGGATGGCGGCGCTGCTGCCGGCGGACGACGAGCCGGTGGATGGCGCTCCGCCTGCCGCTCCGTCACCGGCGGTTTCCACGGCAGTGGGGCAGCCGGTGGTGTTGCCTCCGAAGGCGGAGGACCTCCCCGACCCGCCGGGCGGCGGAGCACGTCTGCGGCTCGCCTCGGTGCTGGCGCTCGACCGCCGAGCAGTGGCGGGGTTGGCCATCCTGCTGCTCTTCGCGGTGGGCTACGCCGTACAGCACTTCTGGCTGGCCAGGCCGGAGATGGTGGCCGTTCCGTCGCTCGCGGCCGCCTCGGCACTCCCGGAGTCGGGCCCGCCCGCCGCCGATGCACCACGCGGCAGCGGGGCCGGTCCGCCCGAGGCCTCCGCGGGCCCGGGCGCCGGGCCCGCCGTCGTCATCGACGTCGGCGGCCGGGTCCACCTGCCGGGCCTGCACACCCTGCCCGGCGGCTCCCGGGTGGCCGACGCCCTGCGGGCGGCGGGCGGTCCGCTGCCGGAGACGGACACCCGGGGCCTGAACCTGGCCCGCGTCCTGACGGACGGTGAGCAGATCCTGGTCGGTGAGCAGGCACCCGCTCCGGTTCCCGTCCAGGTGCCCGCAGGCGCCGGCGGACCTCCCGGGGCGGGCGTGCCCCGACCGCCCGTCAGCCTCAACCGCGCCACCCTCGAACAGCTCGACGCCCTCCCCGGCGTCGGCCCGACCCTCGCCCAGCGCATCCTCGCCTACCGCACCTCGCACGGCTCGTTCCGCTCGGTCGACCAGCTCCGACAGGTCAGCGGCATCGGTGCCCGGACCTTCGCCGAACTCCGTCCGCTCCTCACCCTCTGACACCACCCCTGCCGTCCTCCCCGCACCCCCCGAAAGGAGGTACCGCCATGTCCGCCACCACGGCGCCGCTTCCGGGCCTCCGGTCCTCGGGCGCCGACTTCCGGCTGCTGCTGCCCGCCGTCTCGGCCTGGCTGGTCACGGCGGTGCTCCTGCCCCTCGAGCCGGGGGCCGAGGTGCTGGTCTTCTCGCTGGCGGGCGTCGCCGTGCTCGCGGCCGTCCTGCTGCTCGCCCGGCCGGGCCTCCTGCGCCGGCGCGGTGCCGCGGTGGCGCTGGCAGCCGTCCTGCTCACCGGTGCGGCGGCCGCGATCGCGACTCCGCTGCACACCGCCGACCTGCACCGGGGACCGCTGCCGGAGCTCGTCCGTGCGGCCGAGCACGCACCGCCGCGCACTCCGGGCACACCCGCCCCGGCGGTCGAGGTGGAGCTGACCGTCGCGGGGGACCCGAAGGTGCACACCTCCCGGAGCGGCACCACCGGCGGGCAGACCCTCCTCACCGTCGAGGCCGTGGCCGACCGCGCCACCCTCCTCCCGGACGGGCGGGCCATTCGGACGCACACCCCGGTGACCGTCATGGTCCGCGGGCCGGAGAGCGGGCCCTGGCTGCGACTGCTGCCCTCCGAGCGGCTGGCCGTCGAGGCCGAGGTGCGGCCGGCGAGGGAGGGCTACGAGACCGAGTCCGCGGCACTGCTGGCCGTCCACGGCCCACCCCGGCAGCTCGCACCGCCGAGCCTGCCGCAGCGGATCGCCGGCCGACTGCGCGAGGGCCTGCGCACGGCCAGCGACGGACTCCCGCCGGACGCGCGCGGACTGCTCCCAGGGCTCGTCGTCGGCGACACCTCGCGATTGCCCGACGACCTGGTGGACGCCTTCCGGGCCACCGACCTGGTGCACCTGGTGGCGGTCAGCGGGGCCAACCTGGCGATCGTCCTCGGCGTGCTGCTGGGCGCCCCGGGCCAGGCCGGCACCCCGGAACGGCGCGGACTGGCCCCGCTGCTGGGGCTGTCGTTGCGCACCAGCGCGCTGCTCGGCACGGGTCTGATCCTGGCCTTCGTGACCGTCTGCCGACCCGAGCCCAGCGTGCTGCGGGCGGCGGGGACGGGACTGATCGGCATGCTGGCCCTGGCCACCGGCCGCCCCCGCCAGGCCGTACCGGCGCTCGCCGGGGCCGTCCTGGTCCTCGTCCTGCTTGACCCGTTCCTGGCCCGCTCCTTCGGCTTCCTGCTCTCGGTGCTCGCCACCGCCGGGCTGCTCGTCCTCGGGCCGCACTGGGCCGAGTCGCTACGCGCCCGACGCTGGCCGCACCACCTGGCGGGCGCGCTGGCGGCCGCGGCGGCGGCACAGGCGCTCTGCGCGCCGGTGACGGTGGTGCTGTCCGGGCACATCAGCCTGGTCGCGGTCCCGTGCAACCTGCTGGCCGAGCTGGCGGTGGCCCCGGCGACGCTGCTCGGCTTCGGAGTGCTCGCCCTGCAGCCGTTCTTCCCGTCCCTGGCTCGGCTGTTGGCCGAGCCGGCCGGGGTGCCGGCCGGCTGGCTGGCCTTCGTCGGGCGGCGCGGGGCCGAACTGCCCGGCGGCCAACTGTCGTGGCCCGGCGGCTGGTTCGGGGTGGTGACGGTCGCGCTGGCGACCCTGGCCGCCTGCTGGGCGGCGCCCCTGCTGCTGCCCCGGCGGACGGAGCCCGGCCGGCCCGCCCGCGCCCGGCGCCGCTGGGCCCGGGCTCTGGTGACCGGCACCCTGCTGGTGGTGCTGCTGGCCGTGCTGCTGCGCCCGCCGCAGCTCGCCCGGATCGCCACGGGCTGGCCGCCGCCGGGGTGGCGGCTGGTGATGTGCGACGTCGGGCAGGGAGACATGTTGGCCCTTGCGACCGATCTGCCGGGCAGCGCGGTGGTGATCGACACCGGGCCGGATCCCGATGCGGCCGACCGGTGCCTGCGCGAGCTCGGCATCACCACGGTGCCGTTGCTGCTGTTGACGCACTTCCACGCGGATCACGTCGAGGGCGTGCCAGGGGTGTTGCGCGGGCGCCAGGTGGGAGCGGTCGAGGGCACGGCGCTGGACGATCCGCCGGGTGAGGCGGCCAGGGTGACGGCCTGGGTGGCCGGGGCCGGTGTGCCGTTGCTGCGCGCCGGCCGTGGTGAACGGCGTTCGGCCGGTGCGGAGTTGTCCTGGGACGTGGTGTGGCCCGATCCGGGGGCGGCTGTCGACGCGCCGGGTGCGAACAACGCGAGCGTGGCGCTGATGGTGTCGTTGGCCGGAGGTGTGCGGATGGCGTTGCTCGGCGATCTCGAACCGCCCGCCCAGTCCGCGCTGTTGGGCCGACTCGGCCGGGTGGACGTCCTGAAGGTGGCGCACCACGGTTCGGCTCACCAGGACTGGGACCTGACGGGTGCCCTGCGGCCTCGGCTCGCCCTGATCTCCTGCGGCGAGGGCAACGCGTACGGGCACCCGTCGCCGCGTACGGTCGACCGGCTGCGCGCGCTGGGCGCGACCGTCCTGCGCACCGACCGCGTGGGGGACGTTGCTGTGACCGGCGACTCGCCGTCCACCCTCGCCGTCGCCGTTCACCCCCGGCCTGACCATGGCTCCCGCGCCGGCCACTCCACCTCCGGGCACCCCACCCGCAGGCCCCGCGCCCCGCCCCTGTGACCCCGCTCCCCTCTTCTCTTCCCTCCACGAGGTGGGGTGGGGCTGGGGTAGGGGTGGGGGTGGGGGGAGGAGCCTGCGGCGGGAGGGCCCGCCGGTGGTCTCGCCGTTCGCGTCCGCTGAGCGTGTCATTGGTCTCGATGGCCTTCCGGGGCGACGGATCCCGCACCTTAGCCCGGATGGCGCACCCGAGCGGCGACAGGGCGTCACCGAGGCTATGGCGGCCCGCCGGCGTCCCGTCGAGCGGTGGATGAACCTTCACCCGAATTGGCTATGCCTTGCGGAGTTTGACGATCCGATTCCGGTCTGTGGCCGTCCAGGGTGCGCGCCGGGGGACGTGCAGGACACGGAGACGGCGCGGGTTCCGCCGACCACCCGGCGGGGCCCTCGTGGAACTGCTCAGCGGTTGTGCCGCGGCGGTCCCTTCGGCGTCAGGATTTCACCGTCACGGTGATGCTCTCGGGGTTGCCGCTGTTGCCCTGGTAGACCGAGTCGCCACTGTAGACGGCCGTGATGACGTGCGCGCCGGTGGTCCGGAAGAAGACCACGCGCCCGGCGGCGGCGCAGTCTCCGATGTTGAGGACCAGGCGCGCGGTGCCCAGGGTCGTGCCGGTGGTGGTGTCGGTGAACGTCACGGTGCCGGTGGGCGGGGTCGTGGCGCCCGTGCCGGCCGGGCAGACCAGGTCGTCGAGGACCACCGGTCGGCCGACCCGGACCTGCTGGGGGATCGCGAACAGGCGGGTGTTCACCGGTTTGCCCGGGGTGGGGTACCTGATGGTGATGCCTGCGGCGGCGCTGGTCACGGTGGGGCCGGTGCCGCCGGCCGGGACGAGGGACGACCCGCCGCCCCCACCAGCCGCATTCCCGATCGGGCTTACCTCGACGTTGATGTTGCCGCCACCGCCTCCCCCGTAGTAGCCGGCGCCGCCTCCGCCCCCCGTCAGGCTGATCCCTGGACCGCCGCCGGTGCCGCCGGTGCCGAGCGTGCCGGGGCTGCCGAACTGCTGCCCGCCGGCCCCGCCTTGAGTGGCCGTGCCCGCCCCGCCTCCGGTTCCGCCGCTGCAACCCCCGTCTGTGCCCGCCTGGCCGGCATCCCCGCCCGGGCCTGCCGCGCACCCGATGGTCGCCACCAGACCGGCTCCACCGCCGCCCGCGGCCACGATGCGGCGCGAGTCGGTGGTGGTGAGGGGGGTGGTGCGAGGTTGGGTGCGGATGTCGGAGGCTCCGCCTCCGCCGCCGCCGAAATAGGTGCTGCCACCGCCGTTGAAGCCGCCGGTGCACTGGGACAACGCGTAACAGGAGCCGTCGTTGGTGGCCTTGCCGCCGACTTCGACGTAGAGGGTCTGTCCGCCGGACAGGCCGGTGAGCGTGCCCGAAACCTGAGCGCCACGGCCGCCGGGTGTGTTGTTGCCTCCCTCCAGGCCGCCGGCCGCGCCGATCGCCGTGACGTCGACGTGGGTGACGCCGTTCGGGACGGTGAAGGTCTGCTCGGTGCCGGTGAAGGCGAACGTGCAGGTGGTGGTGGGGCCGGAGACCGTACAGGTGCCCTGCGCGTGGGCGGTCCCGGGCAGCGCGACCGGGGCGAGTCCGGCGACGCCGAGCAGGCCGGCCGCGACGGCCAGTGCCCGTCCGCGGCGGGCGGCCGAACCGGCACGTCCCCCGTTGGCCGCTGGGCCCGGCTGACCGGCGGCGGCCGGCGGTGAGATGTTCACGAGCTACTCCTGGAAGGCGGAAAGGGGTGCTTCGGCAGTCGATTGCCGTCCGCAACTGTGGATCAGGAGGCCCGGGCGCCGACGGAGACGGAGTCCTGACACACCGTCGATTCACCCCGGTGGTGTGCGGTCCCGGTCGTCGGGCGTGTCAGCCGGTCCGGAGCAGCTCGGGCAGTCC
The DNA here is from genome assembly GCF_053596495.1 of Kitasatospora sp. NPDC001683. Taxonomy (NCBI): domain Bacteria; kingdom Bacillati; phylum Actinomycetota; class Actinomycetes; order Kitasatosporales; family Streptomycetaceae; genus Kitasatospora; species Kitasatospora sp. NPDC001683. Next base: position 25,933 of record NZ_JBSFGK010000058.1, on the reverse strand, counting down.
GGCGGTGTCGACGAAGTGCGCCCGGGTGGGGAGGACCCGGCTGAGCAGGACGTCGTGGACTTCGCGGTCCGGGTCGGCGACGCCGTCGGACAGGACGTACAGCAGGTAGTCGCGGTCGGCCGCGTCGAGGACGGTGGACAGGACGGCGCCGCCGGTGCTGAGGCCGGCGACGACCAGGGTGGTGATGCCGCGCTCGCGCAGCTGCCGGTCGAGGTCGGTGGTGGAGATGGCGCCGAAGCGGGTCTTGCGCACGACGATGTCGCCGGCTCGGGGAGCCAGGTGCTCGTGGACGGCGGTGGCGGGGTCCTCGTGGTGCATGGCGCGGTGCCGGGCCAGCGGGGCGAAGGCCTTGTTGGCGGCCGGGACGGCGTCCCAGTCGGCCTCGGTGAAGCCGACGCGCACGTGGGCGACGGTGCCGCCGGCCGCCCGGACGTCGGCGACGGCCCGTTCGATGCGGCCGAGCAGGGCTTCGCGGGCACCGTCCTCGGGCAGGGCGGCCAGGATCGCGGGCTGGCAGTCCAGGACGAGAAGAGCGGTGTGCGCGGGGGCGAGCGCGGGGGTGGTGCTCACGCGGGTGTCTCCTTGCTGGTGCTGGTGGTGTGCGGTCTCGCCGGCGACGGAGGGCGCCGGTGGCGTCAGGAGTGGCTGAGGGACGGCTCCGGCTCGTGCGCCGACGCCTGGTCGCGTCGTGGGAGCAGCAGCGGGGTCGCGAGGACGAGCAGCCCCGCGACCGCGAGGGCGGTGCGCGGGCCGGTGGCGTCGGCGAGCAGCCCGCCGAGTGCGGTGCAGACGGCGATGGACGCCTGCTGGCCGATCGACCAGGCCGACAGGGTGCGGGCGACCAGGTGCTTGGGCGTGCGTTCGAGCCGGTAGGTGGCGAGCACCGGGGTGTACAGGCTCATGTTGACGATGATCGCCAGCTCGACGGCCATCACGGTGACCAGGCCGACGACGCCGGGGCGGACGAAGACCAGACCGATCAGCCAGACCGCGCGCAGGGTGCCGACGGTCCGGAAGACCCGGTGCCGTCCGTAGCGGGCCACGACGCGCTGGGCGAGCCGGGAGCCGATGAGTCCGCCGAGGCAGGGGGCGGCGAAGGCGAGGCCGTACTGCCAGGCCGGGAAGTGGAGTTGGCGCAGCAGGAGCACGGCGAGCAGCGGTTCGGTGGCCATGATCAGGCCGCCGACGAGCATGTTGTTGAGGTAGAGCGCCCGCAGGCCGGGGTCGCCCAGGATGTGCCGCCAGCCGTCGAGCACCGCGCCCGCCCGCACCGGGGTACTACCGATGGGCCGCGGGGTCTCCTCCCGGCCGCGGATCGCGGTGATGCCGAGGGCGGAGAGCAGGTAGCTGAGCGCGTCGGCCACCACGGTGGTGACCGGCCCGAACAGGCCGATCGCCGCCCCGCCCAGTGGTGGTCCGATCGCGATGGAGCTCCAGTTGGTGGACTCGAAGCGGGCGTTGGCCACGAGCAGGTCGTCCGGTCGGACGAGGGCCTTGAGGTGGGCGCCGCTGGCCGCGTTGAACGCGATCTTGGCCGCGGCGACCACGGCCGAGACCACCAGCAGCTGGACGAGGCCGAGCAGGCCGATGGCGTAGGCGAGCGGGATCGTCGCCATGGCGGCGAACCGGATCAGGTCCATCGCGATCATCACCGGGCGCTTGCGCCGGAACTCCACCCACGGCGCGAGCGGTACCGCGATCAGCGCGCCCACCGCGGGGCCCACCGCGGACAGCGCGGACACCTGGGCCGGCCCGGCGTGCAACGCCAGCACGGCGATCAGCGGCAGGGCCCCGAACCCGAGCCCGGACCCGTACGCGCTCACCGCGTACGCCGCCCACAGCCAGCCGAACTGCCGCCCCAACCGCTTCCTGCCGATCCTACTCAGTCCGCCCACCCTGCTCAGCATGCCCGGCGCGCTCCCTCGATGTTCCGTTCGAACAATCCGGCGTTGACCGGTGAGAGCTAACCGAGCGGCACAACCGCAGGTCAAACAACCGCATGGCCGTTGCCGCACAACCAACCGTTGTTCACTAGGGTGGATCGACGTGGACCTCGAAGCCGTACGCACCTTCGCCGCCGTCGCGGAAGCGGGCCAGTTCCAGAAGGCCGCCGTCGACCTGGCGATCACCCAGCAGGCCGTCTCCAAGCGCGTCGCCGCCCTGGAGCGGGACCTCGGCGTCCGGCTCTTCAGCCGCACCCCGCGCGGCGCCGAGCTCACCATCGACGGGCAGGCGTTCCTGCCGCACGCGCGCGAGCTGCTGCAGGTGGCCGAGCGCGCGGTCGCCTCCGTGCGCACCGACCGGCGCCCGCTGCGGGTCGACGTGATCGCCTCGCGCGGAGCGGCGGCGGGCCTGATGCGCGGGTTCCACGCCGCGCACCCCGAGTTCGACCTCAACGTAGTGATGCTGTTCGAGATCGAGGCGGCCGTCGCCGCCCTGCGCTCCGGTGCGATCGACGCGTCCTTCCGCGCCGTCGCCATGCCCGGCCGGCCCCTTCCCGAGGACATCGAGTCCGTCCGGGTGCTCGACGAGCCGCTCCAGCTGCTCACCGGCCCGGCCCACGCGTTGGCGGGCGCCCGCTCGGTGACCGTCGCCCAGCTCGTCGGTCACCGGATCTGGATGCCCGGCATCGTCCCCGGCACCGAGTGGGGCGCCTACTACGACGACCTCGTGGCCGGGTTCGGCCTCACCATCGAGGCGACCGGCCCGAACTTCGGCTCCGACGTGCTCCTGGACACGGTCGCCGACACCCCGGCCCTGGCCACCTTCATGAGCGAGCGGACCCGCCTCGTCTGGCCCGCCGGCCACGACCTGCGCCGCATCCCGGTGACCGACCCGACGCCCGTCTACCCGCACTCCCTGCTGTGGCACCGCGACAACCCCCACCCGGCACTGGCCGCCCTCCACGCGCACCTCGCCGCCACCCGGCCCGCCCTCGACGCCCCCGGCACCTGGCGGCCGGACTGGGTGCTCCCGCACTGACCGGACCCCGCCGCGGCCGGCCTGGTCTGCGGCCGGTCTGGCCGGCGGTCGGAGTCAGTGCCGGGCCGGCACGGAGAGGTCGGCGAGCAGGGCGCGGACGCGGGTCTCGATCTCGTCGCGGATCGGGCGGACCGCGTCGACGCCCCGGCCGGCCGGATCGTCGAGCTTCCAGGCCAGGTACCGCTTGCCGGGGAAGAACGGGCAGGCGTCGCCGCAGCCCATGGTGATCACCACGTCCGAGGCCCGGACGGCTTCGTCGGTGAGGACCTTGGGGATCTCGCCGGAGAGGTCGATGCCGACTTCGGCCATGGCACGGACCACGGCCGGGTTCACGGTGTCGGCGGGGGCGGAGCCGGCGACCGGACCTCGACCCGGTCGCCGGCGAGGTGGGTGAGGAAGGCGGCGGCCATCTGGGACCGCCCGGCGTTGTGCACGCAGACGAACAGCACCGAGGGGGTGGCGGGAGCAGTCACGGGGACATCCTTGAACGAGGGCGGCTGGGCGGGTCGGGAGCCGGTCAGGCCTCTTCGCGCCAGCCCTCGTAGGAGGCGGCGAGGGTGTCCAGGGCCTGCAGCAGGGTGGGGGTCCAGCCGGTGGACGGGGGGTCGAGCACGACGAGCCACTGGGCGTCCTCGGCGTCGTCCTCGCCGGCCAGGGCGTCGCGGACGATCTCCGGTTCGCCGAGGTCCGGATGGGCGGCGCCGAGTTCCTCGGCGGCCTCGTCGGCGGTGTCGCGGTCGGGCAGGACGAGCAGCTGGCGGACGAACGGGTCGTCGACGTCCGGGAGGGCGGGGGTGTGGTTCTCGGTCACCGGGCCATTCTCCAGGTCGGCCCGTACGCTCCGGCAGGGCGGTCGGCAGAGCACTCGGTCGGGACGGCCGGGAGTGTCCGCGGCGCGTGGGATGCTGGTAGGCGATGGCCAGGAAGAGTGCACCCGACGACCTGCTCGCCCCGCTGACCCTCGCGGTCGGCCAGGAGGAGCTGCTGCTGGACCGTGCCGTCGCCCAGGTGGTGGCCGCGGCGAAGGCCGCGGACCCGGACACCGACGTACGGGACCTGCCGCCCGGCGGGCTGCAGCCCGGCAGCCTGGCCGAGCTGACCACGCCCTCGCTGTTCGCCGAGCGCAAGGTGATCGTGGTCCGCGCCGCCCAGGACCTCTCCGCCGACTCGGTGAAGGAGGTCAAGGCCTACATCGAGGCGCCCGCCGAAGAAGTGATCATGGTGCTGGTGCACGCCGGCGGGGCCAAGGGCAAGGGCCTGCTGGACGCCGGACGCAAGGCGGGCGGCCGCGAGGTGACCTGCGCCAAGCTGGCCAAGGCGAGCGAGCGACTGGCCTTCGTCAAGGGCGAGTTCCGCACCCTGGGCCGCTCCGCGACCCAGGAGGCCTGCCAGGCGCTGTTGGACGCGCTCGGCAGCGACCTGCGCGAACTGGCGGCCGCGTGCAGCCAGTTGACCTCGGACGTCGAGGGCACCATCGACGAGACGGTGGTGGCCCGCTACTACAGCGGCCGGGCCGAGGCGACCGGCTTCGAGGTGGCCGACCTGGCCGTCACCGGCCGGGCGGCGGAGGCGCTGGAGCGGTTGCGCTGGGCGCTGGCCGTCGGCCAGCCGCCGACCGGCATCACCTACGCGCTGGCCTCCGGCGTGCGCAGCATCGGGCGGCTGGCGACGACCGGGCGGAACATGCGCCCGGCCGATCTGGCCCGCGAGTTGGGCATGCCGCCGTGGAAGGTGGACCGGGTCCGCCAGCAGATGCGCGGCTGGACGGGCGACGGGGTGGCCACCGCGCTGACCGCCATCGCCCAGGCCGACGCCGCCGTCAAGGGCGGCTCGGACGACCCGGCCTTCGCCCTGGAGCGCGCGGTGGTCGCCGTCGCCCGGGCCGCCCGGGCCGGCTCCCGCCCGGCGTACTGACCGCGACGTCCGGGCCGGGGAGCGCTACTTGCGCATGGCCCGTACGGCGTTGTCGGCGTCCGCCTGCAGCATGGTGCGGAGGTCGTTCATGGACGGCGGGGTGGTCTTCCCCTGGGTGTAGCTGGCGTTGTAGGTGATGTAGTAGGTCATCCCGCCGTCGCGGACGTCCACCTCGGCGTAGATGTCCCGGTACTTGTCGGAGCCGTCTTCCTTGTAGACGAAGTAGGCCTCTTCGCCGATCCCCGGGATGGTCGTGATCTGGTAGCCGCGCGACCGGTAGGTCTCCTTGTTCGCCGAGAGCTCGGGCGCGGGGTTGACCGCCTTGTGCAGGTCGGCGCGCAGGTAGGCCGAGGCGTACTCGCTGTCGCTGTCGCCGCCGATCCGCTTGAGTGTCATCGAGCAGTTCATGCTGTCCAGGGCCGGGTTCCGGTCGGTGTGGTGGCTCGGCGAGGAACTGCTCGTGCTGACCGAGTACTTCTCCAGCAGCCGGTTGGGCTTCCCGGTGGCGCAGAAGTCGTCCGAGACGTGGTAGCTGCCGAGGCTGCGCGGCGCGGAGTCGCCGCTGTTGCCGACCATGCCCGGGATGACCGTCACGGCGGTGGCCCAGCCGGCCGAGGCGAGCACCGCGCCGACGAACGCCCAGACGGCGTTGCGCCGCAGGTTGCGCTCGGAGCGGCCCTCAGAACGGCCCCCGGGCGCCCCCGGCGCGGCGGGCGGCCCCGGAGGGGGACCGTAACCGGGCGCCCCTTGCGTCCGCTGCGGGAACCCGTATCCCGGCCCGTTCGGCGCCGGGCTCGGCGGTGGTGGCGTCGGCATGACTGTTCCCCCCTCGGGACCGGCGCCGGGATGCCCCCGCATCCTCGGTCGCGCGTGATCGACCTTAGCGGCCGGGTCGCGGAACGCGACAGGCGCCGCAGTCGGTCTCCGGGGAGGAGTCCGGCTGCGGCGCCTGCCGTACAGCTGCTGTGCACCGCACCCGCGTGGCGAACGCAGGCCGCGTGCGGTGCGAGTCTCGCGCGCCTCAGGGGTCCGGGTAGAGGGCCGGGTCGTCCGGAGGCGGTGGGGGCCGGAGCCCCCGGAGGCGTCAGGCCTGGGCGGCCGCGTTGACGCGCTTGGTGATGGCCGACTTCTTGTTGGCGGCCTGGTTGGCGTGGATGACGCCCTTGCTCACGGCCTTGTCCAGCGCCTTGGAGGCGGCGCGGGCCAGCACGGTGGCCTTCTCGGTCTCGCCGGCGGCAGCGGCCTCACGGGCCTTGCGCAGGGCGGTCTTCAGCGAGGACTTGACGGCCTTGTTGCGCAGGCGCGCCTTCTCGTTGGTCTTGTTGCGCTTGATCTGGGACTTGATGTTCGCCACGAAGGAGCCTCAGTCTTGTCTGAATGGTTTGAACGGGCTGCACGCGGTGGCCGTCGGACCAGCTGAGAGGGCATGCCGAGGCCAGGTGCGGCAGCCCACGCTACCAGGGGCCCGCCGCCCGCCCCAAACCGGCCGCCGGGCCCGCGGACGGCTCAGGCGCTCAGCACCGGCTCCCCGTAGTGCTCGACCTCCGGGAACGGCCGGTAGAACCGGTGCAGCAGCTCCCGCCACCGCTGGTACTCGGCCGAGCCGCGGAACCCCTCGGTGTGGTCGGCGAGCGTCTCCCACTCCACCTGCAGCAGGAAGCGCGAGCCGCGCCCCTCGTCCAGGCAGCGGTGCAGCCGCAGGGAGCGGAAGCCGCGCTGGACGGAGATCAGCGGACGGGCCTCGGCGAAGGCGGCGAGGAACTCGTCCTCCCGGCCGGGCAGGACGTCGAGCAGGGCGCTTTCGAGGATCATGGCAGGCCATCCTGCCCCCCGGCGGCCGGGCGGCGGAAGGCTGCGAGGTGCCCGAACGGCGCCCGGTGTCGCAGTCGTGGGAAGATGGGAGGAACTATTTCGATCGGACGAGACTGTCCGGTCCCCGGGATAGCCGGTCAGCGATGATCCGGACACCCCCGGCCCCGGACCAACGGAGAATCGGACCAAGGTGCCCGCGACCCCCAGCAATGTGCCAGAGCCCAGCCGTACCGACCCGGCGCTGATCCGCAACTTCTGCATCATCGCCCACATCGACCACGGCAAGTCGACGCTCGCAGACCGGATGCTGCAGATCACCGGCGTCGTCGACCCCCGGCAGATGCGTGCCCAGTACCTCGACCGCATGGACATCGAGCGCGAGCGCGGCATCACCATCAAGTCGCAGGCGGTCCGCCTCCCGTGGGCCCCCAAGACCGGGCCGGACGCCGGGACGACGCACATCCTCAACATGATCGACACCCCCGGCCACGTGGACTTCACGTACGAGGTGTCCCGCTCCCTGGCGGCCTGCGAGGGCACCATCCTGGTGGTCGACGCGGCCCAGGGCATCGAGGCGCAGACCCTCGCCAACCTGTACCTGGCGCTGGAGAACGACCTCACGATCGTCCCGGTCCTCAACAAGATCGACCTGCCGGCCGCCCAGCCGGAGAAGTACGCCGAGGAGATCGCCCACATCATCGGCTGCGACCCGGGCGACGTGCTCAAGGTCAGCGCCAAGACCGGTCTGGGCGTCGAGGACCTGCTGGACCACATCGTCAACACCATCCCGGCCCCGGTCGGCGTCGCGGAGGCCCCGGCCCGCGCGATGATCTTCGACTCGGTGTACGACGCCTACCGCGGCGTGGTCACCTACGTCCGTGTGGTGGACGGCCAGCTGAACAAGCGCGAGCGCATCCAGATGATGTCCACCGGCGCCACCCACGAGCTGCTGGAGATCGGCGTCATCTCGCCCGAGCCGAAGGTCGCCGACGGCCTCGGCGTCGGCGAGGTGGGCTACATCATCACCGGTGTGAAGGACGTCCGGCAGTCCAAGGTCGGTGACACGATCACCTCGCAGCACAAGGGCGCCACCGAGCCGCTCGGCGGCTACAAGGACCCGCGCCCGATGGTGTTCTCCGGCCTGTACCCGCTGGACGGCTCGGACTACCCGCTGCTGCGCGACGCCCTGGACAAGCTGCGCCTCAACGACGCCGCCCTGGTGTACGAGCCGGAGACCTCGGTCGCGCTCGGCTTCGGCTACCGCTGCGGCTTCCTCGGCCTGCTGCACCTGGAGATCATCCGGGAGCGCCTGGAGCGCGAGTTCAACCTCGACCTGATCTCCACCGCCCCGAACGTGATCTACCGGGTGGTGATGGAGGACGGCACCGAGCACACCGTCACCAACCCGAGCGAGTTCCCGTCCGGCAAGATCTCCGAGGTGTACGAGCCGGTCGTGCGCGGCACCATCCTGGCGCCGAACGAGTTCGTCGGCGCGATCATGGAGCTGTGCCAGTCCCGTCGCGGCAGCCTCCAGGGCATGGACTACCTGTCCGAGGACCGGGTCGAGCTGCGCTACACCCTGCCGCTCGCGGAGATCGTCTTCGACTTCTTCGACCAGCTGAAGTCCAAGACCCGCGGCTACGCCTCGCTCGACTACGAGCCCATCGGCGAGCAGACCGCCAACCTGGTCAAGGTCGACATCCTGCTGCACGGCGACGCGGTGGACGCCTTCTCCGCGATCGTGCACAAGGACAAGGCCTACAGCTACGGCGTGATGATGGCCGGCAAGCTGCAGAAGCTGATCCCGCGCCAGCAGTTCGAGGTGCCGATCCAGGCCGCCATCGGCTCCCGGGTGATCGCCCGCGAGACGGTCCGCGCGATCCGCAAGGACGTCCTCGCCAAGTGCTACGGCGGTGACATCTCCCGCAAGCGGAAGCTGCTGGAGAAGCAGAAGGAAGGCAAGAAGCGGATGAAGATGGTCGGCAGCGTGGAGGTCCCGCAGGAGGCCTTCATCGCCGCGCTGTCCACCGACGCCGAGGGGCCGAAGGACAAGAAGTAGCGGTGACGGAAGGGCCCGGGGCGCATCGCCCCGGGCCCTTCCGCATGCTCGCCGCCAGGTGCGGACCGGTCAGTCGACCTCGGCCACGGCCTCCGCGAACTGCGCCTGGTAGAGCCGGGCGTAGGCGCCGCCGGCGGCGATCAGTTCGTCGTGCGAGCCCTGCTCCACGATGGAGCCGTTCTCCATCACCAGGATGACGTCGGCGTCGCGGATGGTGGAGAGGCGGTGGGCGATGACGAAGCTGGTGCGGCCGGTGCGCAGCCGGGCCATGGCCCGCTGGATGAGCACCTCGGTGCGGGTGTCGACCGAGCTGGTGGCCTCGTCCAGGACCAGGATGGACGGCTGGGCGAGGAAGGCCCGGGCGATCGTGATCAGCTGCTTCTCGCCCGCGCTGACGCCGGTGCCCTCGTCGTCGATGACGGTGTCGTAGCCGTCCGGGAGGGTGCGCACGAAGCGGTCGACGTGGGCGGCCTTCGCCGCCTCGACGACCTGTTCGCGGGTGGCGCCCTGGGCGCCGTAGGCGATGTTGTCGGCGATGGTGCCGCCGAACAGCCAGGTGTCCTGGAGGACCATGCCGATGCCGGAGCGCAGGTCCTCGCGGGACATCGCGGCGATGTCGACGCCGTCGAGGGTGATGCGCCCGGAGCTGACCTCGTAGAACCGCATCAGCAGGTTGACCAGGGTGGTCTTGCCGGCGCCGGTGGGGCCGACGATGGCGACGGTCTGGCCGGGTTCGACCTTGAGGGAGAGGTCGTCGATGAGCGGCTTGTCGGGGTCGTAGCGGAAGGACACGTCCTGGAAGACGACCCGGCCGTGGACGGTGTCGGGCTTCTCGGGCATGGCCGGTTCGGGGCTCTGCTCGGGGGCGTCGAGCAGTTCGAAGACGCGCTCGGCGGAGGCGACCCCGGACTGCACCAGGTTGGCCATGCTGGCGACCTGGGTGAGCGGCTGGCTGAACTGCCGGGAGTACTGGATGAAGGCCTGGACGTCGCCGATGGACAGCGAGCCGCTCGCCACCCGTAGCCCGCCGACGACCGCGACCAGCACGTACTGCAGGTTGCCGATCAGCATCATCGCGGGCTGGATGATCCCGGAGATGAACTGGGCGCGGAAACTGGCGTGGAACAGCGCGTCGTTGTGCTCGCGGAAGGTCTCGGCGGACTCGCGTTGCCGGCCGAACACCTTCACCAGGGTGTGGCCGGTGTACATCTCCTCGATGTGGGCGTTGAGTTGACCGGTGGACTTCCACTGCTGGACGAACTGCGGCTGGGCCTTCTTGCCGACCTTGGCGGCGACGACCACCGACAGCGGCACCGAGACCAGGGCGATCAGCGCCAGCAGCCAGGAGATCCAGAACATCATCGCCAGCACACCGACCACGGTGAGCAGCGAGTTGACGACCTGTCCCATGGTCTGCTGCATGGACTGGCCGATGTTGTCGATGTCGTTGGTGACCCGGCTGAGCACCTCGCCGCGCGGCTGCTTGTCGAAGTAGCTGAGCGGCAGCCGGGCGAGTTTGGCCTCGACGTCCTGGCGCAGCCGGTAGCCGGCGGACTGGATCGCCTTGGTGGCGAGGCGGCCCTGGAGGATGCCGAAGCCGGCGGAGGCGAGGTAGATGCCGAGCACCCAGAGCAGGACGGAGCCGATGGCGCCGAAGTCCATGCCGTGGCCGGGGGTGAAGTCGACCGCGGAGAGCAGGTCGGCGATGCCGCCCTGGCCGTGGGCGCGCAGCCCGTCGATGACCTCGGCCTTGGAGGTGCCGGGCTGGAAGCGGGCGCCGATGACGCCGGCGAAGATCAGGTCGGTGGCGTCGCCGAGGATCTTGGGGCCGGTGACGGCGCAGCCGATGCCGAGCACGCCGAGCACCAGGACGCCGATCAGCAGCTTGCGTTCGGGGCGCAGCAGGCCGAGGACGCGCTTTCCGGAGCCCTTGAAGTCCATGGACTTCTCGGCGCCCTGGCCGCCCATGAAGCGGCCCGGTCCGGCCGGGCCGCGGCGGGCGGCGGCGGCCTGCGAGTCGCTGGGGAGCCGCTCCTCCGGTTTGGTGGCGGGCTTTCCGGGGGTGGTCACGCCGCCTCCTGCTCGGTGAGCTGGGAGAGCACGATCTCCCGGTACGTCGGGTTGTCGGCCATCAGTTCGTGGTGGGTGCCGGTGCCGACGACGGCGCCCTCGTCGAGGACGATGATCCGGTCGGCGTCGCGGATGGTGGACACCCGCTGGGCGACGATCAGGACGGTGGCGTCGGCGGTCTCGCGGGCGAGGGCCTTGCGCAGCTTGGCGTCGGTGGCGTAGTCGAGTGCGGAGAAGGAGTCGTCGAAGAGGTAGACGTCGGGCCTGCGGACGAGTGCCCGGGCGATGGCCAGGCGCTGGCGCTGGCCGCCGGAGACGTTGCCGCCGCCCTGGGCGATGGGGGCGTCCAGGCCTTCGGCCAGCTGCTCGACGAACTCCTTGGCCTGGGCGATCTCCAGGGCGTGCCAGAGTTCCTCGTCGGTGGCGTCGGGGCGGCCGTAGCGGAGGTTGCTGGCGACGGTGCCGGAGAAGAGGTACGGCTTCTGCGGGACGATGCCGACGCTGTCGGCGATGGCGTCGGCGGAGAGCTCGCGCACGTCCACGCCGTCGAGCAGGACCTGCCCGGAGGTGGCGTCGAAGAGCCGGGGGACGAGGCCGAGCAGGGTGGACTTGCCGCTGCCGGTGGAGCCGATGATGGCGGTGGTCTCGCCGGGGCGGGCGGTGAGGTCGATGCCGCGCAGCACCGAGGCCTCGGCGCCGGGGTAGCGGAAGTCGACGTCGCGCAGTTCCAGGTTGCCGCGGCGCAGCAGTTCGGTGACCGGGGCGGCGGGCGGGACGACGCTGGAGGAGGTGCCCAGGACCTCCTGGACGCGTTCGGCGCAGACCTCGGCGCGCGGCACCATCATGAACATGAAGGTGGCCATCATCACGCTCATCATGATCTGCATCAGGTAGGTGAGGAAGGCGGTGAGCGCGCCGATCTCCATGTCGCCGCTGTCGATGCGGTGGGCGCCGAACCAGAGCACCGCGACGCTGGAGACGTTCACGACCAGCATCACGCTCGGGAACATGACGGACATCAGCCGGCCGACCTGGCGGGCGGTCTGGGTGAGGTCCTCGTTGGCGTCGCCGAAGCGGTTCTGCTCGTGGTCGTCCTTGACGAAGGCGCGGATGACCCGGATGCCGGTGATCTGCTCGCGCAGCACCCGGTTCACGGTGTCGATCTTCACCTGCATGCTGCGGAACTTCGGCCGCAGGGCGCGCACCAGCAGGACGACGACAGCGCCGAGCGCCGGGATGACGGCGAGCAGCAGGCCGGACAACGGGACGTCCTGGTTGAGCGCCATGATGATGCCGCCGACGCACATGATCGGTGCGGCGACCATCAGGGTGAAGCTCATCAGGGCCAGCATCTGGACCTGCTGGACGTCGTTGGTGGTGCGGGTGATCAGGGAGGGTGCGCCGAACTGGCCGACCTCGCGGGAGGAGAAGCTCTGCACCCGCTCGAAGACGGCGGCGCGGAGGTCGCGGCCGAAGGCCATCGCGGTGCGGGCGCCGAAGTAGACGGCGCCGATCGAGCACAGCGCCTGGACCAGGGTGACGCCGATCATGACCGCGCCCAGGCGCAGGATGTAGCCGGTGTCGCCCTTGACCACGCCCTTGTCGATGATGTCGGCGTTGAGCGTGGGCAGGTAGAGCGCCGCGAGGGTGGATACCAGTTGGAGGACCACCAGCAGGGTGATCGGTCGGGAGTACGGGCGCAGGTGCGCCCGGAGCAGTCTGATCAGCACTGGCCCACTCTTGTCGTCGCCGGTCGGGTTCGCACCCCAATTCTCGTTGTTCGGTGGCGTCGCACAGACGATTCGGCGGCTGTCCGGCTGAGGTTTGCCGGGCCTTTGCCAATTGCCGTGCGGCGGGGTGTCAGCTGGATCCGCCCCCTTACGGAATGACCGGTTTCCCCCTAGGCTGCTGACTGAGCCCTTGTTACTGACCGGTACCACCCGCCGTCCAGCTGGACCGGGGCCCGGCGGCCGCCCCCACGGACGCCGCGACAATCCCTCAGACGGCCACCCGCCCCCGGAGGTCCTCGTTGAGTTCCGCGCAGTCCCTGATCGACTCCGGCAAAGCCGACATCGTGGCCGGGCGTCCCGCCTCCGTCGCCCACCTGTTCCTGGAACGCGTCGCCGCCACCCCGAACCATGAGGCCTACCGCTACCCCGCCTCGGTCGACGAGCAGGCCGCGGACGGCGCGCCGGGCGCCGAGCAGTGGCGCTCGCTCACCTGGGCGCAGACCGCGGTCCGGGTCAAGGCGGTGGCCGCCGGCCTGATGGCGCTGGGCATCCAGCCGGAGGACCGGGTCGCGCTGGCCTCCTCCACCCGGCTCGAGTGGATCCTCACCGACATGGGCGCCATGTGCGCGGGCGCGGCCATCACCACGGTCTACCCGAGCACCAACGCGGACGAGACGGCCTTCATCCTCTCCAACTCGGGCTCCCGGGCCATGTTCGCCGAGAACGCCGCCCAGCTGGCCAAGGCCGTCGAGCACATCGAGCAGCTGCCCGAGCTGCGCACCGTGATCCTCTTCGACGAGCCCGCCGAGGCCCCCGACACCGCCGGGCTGGACCTGATCACCCTCGCCGAGCTGGAACGGCGCGGCGCCGAGTACCTGGAGCAGTACCCGGACGCGGTCGAGAAGGCGGTGGCCGCGCTCGACAAGGAGCAGCTGGCCACCCTCATCTACACCTCCGGCACCACCGGCCGCCCCAAGGGCGTGCGCCTGGTGCACGACTGCTGGGCGTACGAGGGCAGGGCCCAGGAGGCCAGCGGCCTGCTCGGCCCCGACGACGTCCAGTTCATGTGGCTGCCGCTGTCGCACGTCTTCGGCAAGACCCTGATCTCCGGCCAGATCGCCACCGGCCACGTGATGGCGGTGGACGGCCGGGTGGACCGGATCATCCACAACCTGCCGGCCATCAGGCCCACCGTGATGGCCTCGGCGCCGCGCATCTTCGAGAAGGTCTACAACGGCATCGCCGGCCGGGCCCGGGCCGAGGGCGGCGCCAAGTACAAGATCTTCCTGTGGGCCGCCCAGGTCGCCCGCGAGTACGCCCGGGTGGTCCAGGAGAGCCGGATCGCCACCGGCGTCGAGAGGGCCCCGCTCGGCCTGCGGCTGCAGCACGCGCTGGCCGACAAGCTGGTGTACGCGAAGATCCGGGCGGCCTTCGGCGGCCGGCTGCGCGGCGCCGTCTCCGGCAGCGCCGCGCTCGCCCCCGAGATCGGCTACTTCTTCCTCGGCGCGGGCGTGCCGATCCTGGAGGGCTACGGGTTGAGCGAGACCAGCGCCGGCTCCTGCGTCAACCGCAAGGAGGACGTGCGGATCGGCACGGTCGGCCGCCCGCTGCCCGGCACCGAGGTGCGGATCGCCGAGGACGGCGAGATCCTGCTGCGCGGCCCCGGCGTCATGCGCGGCTACCACAACCTGCCGGAGAAGACCGCCGAGGTGCTGGAGCCGGACGGCTGGTTCCACACCGAGGACATCGGCGAGCTGAGCCCCGACGGCTTCCTGCGGATCACCGACCGCAAGAAGGACCTGTTCAAGACCTCCGGCGGCAAGTACGTGGCGCCCAGCGAGGTCGAGGGCAAGTTCAAGGCGGTCTGCCCGTTCGCCAGCAACATCCTGGTGATCGGCAACGGCCGCAACTACTGCACCGCGCTGATCAGCCTGGACGAGGCGGTGCTGCTGCCGTGGGCCGCCGAGCGCGGCCTGGCCGGGAAGAGCTACGCCGAGCTGGCCGCCGAGCCGGCCGTGCACCAGCTGGTCGAGGGCTTCGTCAAGCGGGTCAACGCCGACCTCCAGCGCTGGCAGACGATCAAGAAGTTCCACCTGCTGCCGCGCGACCTCGACGTCGAGCACGGCGAGCTCACCCCCAGCCTGAAGATCAAGCGCCCGGTGGTCGAGCGGACCTACGCGGACGCCGTGGCGGCCATGTACGCGGGCGCCAACGAGGCCTGATCCCGGTTCCCGTACGGTCCGCGCCGGGTTTCGCGGGCCGTACGGGACAATGGGGTCATGCCCTCCGCACTCCCCGACGGCGAACCGGTGCCGTCCGACGGTTCCCTGCCCGCGCACGCCCTCGCCGGGCTGGGCTCGCGGCCGTTCGGCTTCTACCTGCACGTGCCGTACTGCGCCAGCCGCTGCGGCTACTGCGACTTCAACACCTACACCGCCACCGAGCTGCGCTCCTCCGGGGCGGTCGCCTCGCAGGAGACGTACGCGGACAACGTGGTCGCCGAGATCCGGCTGGCCCGGAAGGTGCTGGGCGACACGGACCTGCCGGTGCGGACGGTGTTCCTCGGCGGCGGCACCCCCACCCTGCTGCCGGCCCGCGACCTGGTGAAGATGCTCGCCGCGCTGCGCGAGGAGTTCGGGCTCGCCCCGGACGCCGAGGTCAC
Source organism: Kitasatospora sp. NPDC001683 (assembly GCF_053596495.1). NCBI lineage: Bacteria > Bacillati > Actinomycetota > Actinomycetes > Kitasatosporales > Streptomycetaceae > Kitasatospora > Kitasatospora sp. NPDC001683. The sequence goes on along the minus strand of NZ_JBSFGK010000058.1, from coordinate 10,704 downwards.
CACCGAGGCCAACCCGGAGTCCGTCGACCCGGCGTACCTGGCCGAACTGCGCGAGGGCGGCTACAACCGGATCTCCTTCGGCATGCAGAGCGCCCGCCCGCACGTGCTCCGACTGCTCGACCGCCACCACACCCCGGGCCGCCCCGAGGCCTGCGTGGCCGAGGCCCGCGCAGCCGGCTTCGAGCACGTCAACCTCGACCTGATCTACGGCACTCCCGGTGAGTCCGACGACGACTGGCGGGCCTCCCTGGACGCCGCGATCGGCGCCGGCCCGGACCACGTCTCCGCGTACTCCCTGATCGTCGAGGAGGGCACCCGGCTCGCCGCCCGGGTCAAGCGCGGCGAACTGCCGATGATCGACGACGACGTCCACGCCGACCGCTACCTCATCGCCGAGCAGGCGCTCGGCGCGGCCGGCTACTCCTGGTACGAGGTCTCCAACTGGGCCACCACCCCCGAGGGCCGCTGCCGCCACAACGAGCTCTACTGGACCGGCGCCGACTGGTGGGGCGCCGGCCCCGGCGCCCACAGCCACGTCGGCGGCGTCCGCTGGTGGAACGCCAAGCACCCCGCCGCCTACGCCCAGTCCCTCGCCGAGGGCCGCACCCCGGCCCTGGGCCGCGAGGTGCTCGGCGACGAGGACCGCCGGGTCGAGCGCATCCTGCTGGAACTGCGCCTGGTCGACGGCGTCCCGCTCGACCTGCTGACCGAGACGGGCCGCAAGGCCGCCGCCAAGGCCCTCTCCGACGGCCTCCTCGCCCCCGAGCCGTACGAACAGGGCCGCGCTGCCCTGACCCTCCAGGGCCGGCTGCTGGCGGATGCCGTGGTGCGGGATCTGGTGGATTAGCAGATCCGGCGCACAACCTGGCCGGTGAGTTCGGCGATCGTCTCGAAGTCGGCATCCAGGTGCAGCACGGTGAGTTTGTGCTGCGCCGCCGTGACCGCGACCAGCAGGTCCACCGGGCTCGCGCATTGGTGCCGACCCGACTGTGCCAGCCGCTCCTGGAGTTCGGCGGCCTCCTGCCAGGCGTTGTCCCGAAGGTGCTGATACGGGAAGAGCTCGCGCAGCAGGCCGGCCGCCTCGAAGTAGTCCGCCCGGCCACCGACCGCTCGTAGGTACTCCTGGCGGACCGGCTCGCACAGCAACACCAGCCCGGCGTTGACCGTCTCGTCCCAGGCCGATCCAGCCCGGCCGCGCATCAACCGCACCAGTGCGCTGGTGTCGATCAGGAATTCCTCGGTCACGCGGCCGGCCTCGCAGGCCGCTCAGGCTCGTCCGGGTAGCCGATGACCGAGAAGTCGATCTTGCCCTCGGCCACCATCTCCCGCATCCGGGCGAGCGCCGCCGCACGCCGCCGCCGATCCGCTATCTCCCGGAGGGCGGCGTTGACGGTGTCCTTCTTGGTCGTGGTGCCGAGGAAGCGCGCTGCGTCGGCGAGGGCCTCGTCATCGAGGTCAATCACAGTGCGGGACATCCGAGCCTCCGAGACCAGTGGCGTATATCCGTTTCCGTATCAGGATATACGCCACTCGCGGATCAATCGGCCAAAGTGGCGAAGTCGATCAACTCTTCCACTCGGCCGAGCAGTTCGGGCTCCAAGTCCTTGTAGCTGTCGACCTTCGACAGGATGTGCTTCCAGGCGGCCGGGGTGTCCACCGGCCAGCCGAGGCGGCGGCAGGTGCCCTCCTTCCAGTCCTCTCCCCTCGGGACGGCGGGCCAGGCGGGGATGCCGACGGAGGACGGCTTCACGGCCTGCCAGATGTCGATGTAGGGGTGGCCGACGACCAGGACCGAGTCGCCGGTGACCTGGGCGGCGATGCGGTGTTCCTTCGTTCCCGGGAGCAGGTGGTCGACCAGGACGCCGAGGCGCCGTCCCGGGCCGGGGGCGAAGTCGGCGACGATCGCGGGGAGGTCGTCGATGCCCTGGAGGTACTCGACGACGACGCCCTCGATGCGCAGGTCGTCGCCCCAGACCCGCTCGACCAGTTCGGCGTCGTGCCGGCCCTCGACGTAGATCCGGGACTCGCGGGCGACCCGGGCGCGGACGCCGGGGACGGCGATGGAGCCGGAGGCCGTACGCCCCGGGGCGCGGGGCGTGGCCGGGGCGGTCGGGCGGACCAGGGTCACGACCCTGCCCTCCAGCAGGAAGCCGCGCGGGACCATCGGGAAGACCCGGTGCTTGCCGAAACGGTCCTCCAGGGTGACGGTGAAGCCCTCGGCGGTCTTCTCGCAGCGCACCACCGCCCCGCAGAAGCCGGTGGCCACCTCCTCGACCACCAGATCCCGCTCGGCCGGCACCTCGGGTGCCGGCTGCTGCTTCTTCCACGGCGGGGTGAGGTCGGGTCCGTACTGGTGGCTGCGCATGGAGGCGACTATACGGACGGCCCGTCAGAGGCCCGGCGCGCCCCAGACCGGGAACCAGCGGCTCAGGTCCTTCTCCAGCCGCAGGTCGTTCCCCAGCATCGCGTTGACCTGCAGCTCCAGCGGACTGTTGCGCCGCTCCCCGCCGCCGGGCATCGGGGCGAAGGGGTAGAAGGTGCCGCGCTTGTAGAGGTAGACCAGGGCCAGCGACTGCCCCTCCGGATTGCGGAAGCCCACCAGTGAGCAGAGCAGCTGGGGGCCGAAGCCGTTGGCCTCCAGCTCGCTGTTGACCGCGTGCAGGTCGTTGACCAGCTCCGGGAGTTCCTCGGGGGTGTGCCGGGCGAGCAGCCAGGAGTAGCCGTAGCCGTCCTTGGAGGCCTCCACCGGGACGCCGCCGCGCTCGGTGTCGGCGTCGAGCAGCGCTCGGACCTGCTGCTCCACCTGGACGAAGGCCGCGCCCTCGACGGCCGCGAAGCAGACCGAGCCGAGCCCGGTGGGCAGGAACCCGGCCGCGGCCTCCAGGGTGAGTGCGGCGGACGGCACGCCGAACAGCTGGTCGAGGTCGGGCTTGACGGGCTTGGTGCGGCCGAACAGGGCGTCCAGGAATCCCACGGCGGGCCTTTCGGGTCGGGGAGGTCGATCAGCGGCCGAGCTGCGCGGAGATCTTCGCCAGCTGGGCCAGTCGCTTCTCCAGCGTCGGATGGGTGGAGAACAGCTGGGAGGCGGTCTCCCGGGCGCTCAGCGCGGGGGCGAAGTAGAAGGCGTTGTAGGGCTGGGAGCGGCGCAGGTCCTCGGTGGGGATGGCCGCGATCTGCCCGGTCACCTTGGTGAGGGCGGAGGCCAGGGCGCTGGGCCGGCCGGTGAGCTGGGCGGCGGCCCGGTCGGCGGCCAGCTCGCGGTAGCGGGAGAGCAGCCGGGTGAGCAGGAAGCTGATCGCGTAGACGACCATCGACACCAGCGGGATGATCAGCGCCGCGATGGCCGCGTTCTGGTCGTTGTTGTTGCGGCCGCCGCCCATGAACCCGCCGTACATGGCGATCCGGGTCATCGCCCCGGCGAGCACGCCGAGGAAGCCGGCGATGGTCATCACCGCGACGTCCCGGTGGGCGACGTGCGACAGCTCGTGCGCCAGGACGCCCTCGAGTTCCTCCGGTTCGAGCCGGCGCAGCAGGCCGGTGGTCACGCACACCACGGCGTTCTGCGGGTTGCGGCCGGTGGCGAAGGCGTTCGGCATGTCGTTGTCGGCGACGGCCACGCGGGGCTTGGGCATGTCGGCCAGGGCGCAGAGCCGGTCGATCGTGCCGTGCAGCTGGGGGTACTGCTCCTCGGTCACCGGGCGGGCGCCCATGGCCCGTTCGGTGATCTTGTCGCTGAACCAGAACTGGGCCACGAATAGCCCGCCGGAGATCAGCACGATCAGCGGCCAGGCCCCGCGCAGCAGCGCGATCAGCAGGCCCGTGAAACCGACGTACAGCAGCCCGATCACGAACATCGTCGCGACCATGCGGCTGGTCAGGCCGCGGTCGGGCGCGAAACGGGTGTGCTGGCCCGAGCTCGACATCTCTTGCTCCTCCGTTCGCCGTCGCTTTCGATGCTGCCACCCGGACGGCCCCGGGGCACCACCCCCCGCACGCGGAGTGTCGTGGCGGCCGTCCGGAACTGCGGGCAGGATCACCCCGGCCGGGCCGTTCCTGCGGTAGGACCCGGGCCGTACACTGGCAGGTACGGTTTTGGCACTCGTACGTGCAGAGTGCCAGGATCGGGGCCCTCCCCGGAGCGGCTCGCAGCATCACAGACGGACAACGTGCGAAGACGGAGGTGCGTGCCCCATGGCCGGTGAGGTCCGCCAGCTGGACGACCGCAAGCTCGCCGTGCTCCGCGCGATCGTCCAGGACTACGTGGGCACCGAGGAGCCGGTCGGCTCCAAGGCGCTGGTGGAGCGGCACAACCTCGGGGTGTCCCCGGCCACGGTGCGCAACGACATGGCGGCGCTGGAGGAGGAGGGGTACATCCACCAGCCGCACACCAGCGCCGGGCGCATCCCCACCGACAAGGGCTACCGGCTGTTCGTCGACAAGCTCGCCGAGGTCAAGCCGATGAGCTCCCCGGAGCGCCGGGCGATCCGGCACTTCCTGGAAGGCGCCGTCGACCTGGACGACGTGGTCAGGCGCACGGTGCGGCTGCTCGCCCAGCTGACCCGGCAGGTCGCCGTGGTGCAGTACCCCTCGCTCACCCGATCCACCGTCCGGCACATCGAGCTGGTGGCGCTGGCCCCGGCCAAGGTGATGCTGGTGCTGATCACCAACACCGGCCGGGTCGAGCAGCGGATGATCGACTGCCCGGGCACGGTCGGCGAGACGGTCCTGGCGGACCTGCGGGCGCGGATCAACGCGCGGGCGGCCGGCCAGCGGCTGCCGGACGTCCCCGGTCTGCTGGAGGAGCTGCCGGCGACCTTCGAGCAGATCGACCAGCCGACCGTCAGCACGGTCCTGGCCACGCTGTTCGAGGCGCTCGCCGAACAGAACGAGGAGCGGATCATGCTGGCCGGCACGGCCAACCTGACCCGCTTCGGGCACGACTTCCCGCTCACCATCCAGCCGGTGCTGGAGGCCCTGGAGGAGCAGGTCGTCCTGCTCCGCCTCCTGGGTGAGACCACGGACGCCGCGATGACGGTCCGGATCGGGCGGGAGAACGCGTACGAAGGGCTGAATTCCACCTCGGTCGTTTCGGTCGGCTACGGTTCGGGCGACGAGAGCGTGGCCAAACTGGGTGTGATCGGTCCGACCCGGATGGACTACCCGGGCACAATGGGGGCGGTGCGAGCGGTGGCACGGTACGTGGGCCAGATCCTGGCCGAGTCGTAGCAAGCAACCGCCGTCGGGAATTCCGGCGGCGATGTCCAGTCGCACTACTACAGGCGGAACAAGCGGAGCATTTGGTGGCCACGGACTACTACGCGGTACTCGGCGTCCGACGGGATGCGGGGCAGGACGAGATCAAGAAGGCGTTCCGGCGCCTGGCACGCGAACTGCACCCGGACGTCAACCCGGACCCGAAGACGCAGGAGCGGTTCAAGGAGATCAACGCCGCCTACGAGGTGCTCTCCGATCCGCAGAAGCGCCAGGTCTACGACCTCGGCGGCGACCCGCTGTCGCCCGGCGGCGGCGGTGGCGCGGGCGGCTTCGGCGCCGGCGCGGCGGGCTTCGGCTTCTCCGACATCATGGACGCCTTCTTCGGCGCCGCGGCCGGCCAGCGCGGCCCGCGCTCGCGCACCCGCCGCGGCCAGGACGCCATGATCCGGCTGGAGATCACCCTGGAGGAGGCCGCCTTCGGCACCACCAAGGAACTCCAGGTCGACACCGCCGTCACCTGCACCACCTGCAGCGGCGAGGGCGCGGCCCCCGGCACCTCCGCCCAGACCTGCGACATGTGCCGCGGCAAGGGCGAGGTCTCCCAGGTCACCCGCTCCTTCCTGGGCCAGGTCATGACCTCCCGCCCGTGCCCGCAGTGCCAGGGCTTCGGCACCGTCGTGCCGACCCCGTGCCCCGAGTGCGCCGGCGACGGCCGGGTGCGGGCCCGCCGCACCCTGACGGTCAAGATCCCGGCCGGTGTGGACAACGGCACCCGGATCCAGCTGGCCGGCGAGGGCGAGGTCGGCCCCGGCGGCGGCCCGGCCGGCGACCTGTACGTCGAGATCGCCGAGACCACCCACAGCGTCTTCCAGCGGCGCGGGGACGACCTGCACTGCACCGTCACCATCCCGATGACGGCCGCCGCGCTCGGCACCCAGGTGCCGCTGCAGACCCTGGACGGGCTGGAGGAGGTCGACATCCGGCCCGGCACCCAGTCCGGCCAGTCGATCCCGCTGCACGGCCGGGGCATCACCCACCTGCGCGGGGGCGGCCGGGGCGACCTGATAGTGCACGTCGAGGTGCAGACGCCCACCAAGCTCGACGCCGAGCAGGAGGAGCTGCTGCGCCGGCTCTCCATGCTGCGCGGCGAGGAGCGGCCGTCCGGCCAGTTCGCGCCGGGCCAGCAGGGCCTGTTCTCGCGCCTGAAGGACGCCTTCAACGGCCGGTAGTCGTCCGGGAAGGGGTGCCGGGGGCAGTTCCCCGGCACCCCTTTCGTGTCCCCCCGTCCCTTTCCCTGGAGGTTCCCCGTCATGACCGCCCCCGTCTTCGTCGTCGAGACCGAGCGGATCGCCGCCGCCGCGCCCGGGGCCGTGGTGCGGCTCGACGGGGCGGAGGGGCGGCACGCGGCGGCGGTGAAGCGGCTGACGGCCGGCGAGGCGGTGACCCTGGCGGACGGGCTGGGCCTCGGGGTGGACGGGACGGTCGCCGAGGTGCTCGGCAAGGACGCGATCGACGTCACGGTGGCCGTCGTGCGGCGGGAGCCGGAGCCGGCGCCGCGGATCGTGGTCGTCCAGGCGCTGCCCAAGGGCGACCGCGGCGAGCTGGCCGTGGAGACCATGACCGAGGTCGGCGTGGACGTGGTGATCCCCTGGGCCGCCTCCCGCTGCATCACCCAGTGGAAGGGCGAGCGCGGCGCCAAGGCGCTCGCCAAGTGGCGGGCCACCGCCCGGGAGGCGGGCAAGCAGTCCCGCCGGCTGCGCTTCCCCGAGGTGCGCGAGCTGATGACCACCCGCCAGCTGGCGCCGCTGCTGGCCCAGGCCTCCCTCGCGGCGGTGCTGCACGAGGAGGGCGCCGAGCCGCTGGCGCAGACCGCGCTGCCCGCCGCCGGGGACATCGTGCTGGTGGTCGGCCCGGAGGGCGGGGTCTCCCCGGAGGAACTGGCCGCCTTCGCCGAGGCGGGTGCCCAGCCGTACCGGCTGGGCCCGTCGGTGCTGCGCACCTCCACCGCCGGGGTGGCCGCCGGGGCGCTGCTGCTGGGGCGCACCGGCCGCTGGGCGTAGGGCTCGTCCGGCCGCCCGGCGCAACTCCCGTGCGCCCGCCGGGAGTGTCGGAAAACCGGAGCGGCTCCTACCCGTACCTGCCTACGCTGACCGGGTGACGGACTCCCTGAGCACCTCTGCGGGCGCCTATCCGCGCCACCCCCATCTGCACGGTGACCTGGTCACCTTCGTCGCCGAGGACGACCTGTGGCTCGCCCCGCTGGACGGCGGCCGGGCCTGGCGGCTGACGGCCGATCACCTGCCGGTGCACCACCCCCGGTTCGCCCCGGACGGGCGGCACATCGCCTTCACCTCCACCCGGGACGGCGCCCCCGAGGTGCACGTGGTGCCGGTGGACGGCGGTCCGTCCCGGCGGCTGACGTACTGGGGCAGCCAGCAGACCCAGGTGCACGGCTGGACGGCGGACGGGCGCCCGATCGCCGCCACCACCGCGGGCGAGGCCACCCTGCGCCGCACCCACGCCTACGCCGTGCCGCTGGACGGCGGCGAGGCCCAGCGGCTGCCGTACGGGCTGGTCGGCGGGCTGGCCTTCGAACCGGACGGCGACCGGGTGCTGCTGGTCAGCGCCAACACCCGCGAGCCGGCCTGGTGGAAGCGCTACCGGGGCGGCCGGGCGGGAAAGTTGTGGCTGGGCCGGGACGAATTCGTCCGGATCCACGAGGAGTTGGACGGTCAGCTCGGCTCGCCGCTGTGGGTCGCCGGGGCGGGGGCGGAGGGCGGCCGGATCGGGTTCCTGTCCGACCACGAGGGCGTCGGCGAGCTGTACTCCAGCCGCCCGGACGGTTCCGACCTGCGCCGCCACAGCACCGACCCGGACGGCTTCTACGCCCGCAACGCCAGCACCGACGGCACCCGGGTGGTCTTCCACCGGGCCGGTGACCTCTGGCTGGTGGACGATCTGGAGGGCGCCGCGCCGCGCCGCCTGGATGTCCGGCTGGCCGGCCCGCGCACCGGCCGCCGCCCCCGCCCGGTCCACGCCGGGCACTGGCTGGAGACCGCCGCCCCCGACCGCACCGGCCGGGCCTCCGCCGTGGTGGTGCGCGGCAGCGTGCACTGGCTGACCCACCGGGAGGGCCCGGCCCGGGTGCTGGACGAGACGCCGGGCGTGCGCGGGCGGCTGGCCCGGGTGGTGCCGGGGGAGGACGGCGCCCAGGGCGTGCTGTGGGTCTCCGACGCCGAGGGCGAGGACGCGTTGGAGTTCGCGCCCGCCGTGGACGGCGCCGCGCGCCGCCGGCTGGCGGCCGGGCGGCTCGGCCGGGTCAACTCGCTGGCCGTCTCCCCGGACGGCCGGCAGGCCGCGCTCGGCGTGCACGACGGCCGGGTGCTGCTGGTGGCGCTCGCCGACGGCGCCGTGCACGAGCTGGCCCGCAGCCAGGACGGCGAGGTCAGCGGGCTGACCTTCAGCCCGGACTCGGCCTGGCTGGCCTGGTCCCGCCCGGTGCACGGCCTCGGCCCGTTCTCGCTGCGCCACATCGTGCTGGCCGACCTGGCCACCCGCACCGTCAGCGAGGCCACCCAGCCGCGCTTCTTCGACACCTCGCCGGCCTTCACCGCGGACGGCCGCCACCTGGCCTTCCTGTCGGTGCGCAACTTCGACCCGGTGTACGACTCGCACGGCTTCGACATGGCCTTCCCGGGTGGCTGCCGCCCGTACCTGATCACGCTGGCCGCCGACACGCCCTCGCCGTTCGGGCCGCAGCGGGCCGGGCGCCCGCTCGGCGGGGAGGAGGACGAGCCGCGCGGCAGGAAGGAGGACGGCGAGGCCGACGCCCCGCCGGTGACCAGGGTCGACCTGGACGGCATCGCCGACCGGATCGTGCCCTTCCCGGTCGAGGGCGGCCGCTTCGGCCGGCTGCGCGCCGCCAAGGACGGCGTGCTGTGGACCCGTTCCCCGCTGCTCGGCGAACTCGGCGACGACGCGGCCTCGTTGGACGACGAGCGGCCCCGGCCGGTGCTGGAGCGGTTCGACCTGAAGCGCCGCCGCGCCGAGCAACTGGTGCACGGCCTGGACGACTTCGCGGTCAGCGGGGACGGCACCCGGGTCGCCGTGCTGGACGAGGGCGAGCTGCGGATCGTCCCGGCCGACCACAAGGCGGGCGGCGAGGACGACGAGACCGCCGTCGACCTCACCCGGCTGCGGGTGACCGTCGACCCGGCCGCCGAGTGGCGCCAGATGTACGACGAGAACGGCCGCCTGATGCGCGACAACTTCTGGCACCCGGACCTCGGCGGCCTCGACTGGGCGGGCGTGCTGGAGCGCTACCGCCCACTGGTCGAGCGGATCGGCTCGCACGACGAACTGGTCGACCTGCTCTGGGAGGTGCACGGCGAACTCGGCACCTCGCACGCCTACGTGCTCCCGTACGGCCGGCCCACCGAGCCCGCCCGCCGGCAGGGGCTGCTGGGCGCCGACCTGGTCAAGGACGGCGAGCGGTGGCGGGTCGCCCGCATCCTGCCCGGCGAGTCCTCCGACCCCCGGGCCCGCTCGCCGCTGGCCGCCCCCGGCGCGGCGATCCGCCCGGGCGACGCGGTGCTCGCCGTCAACGGGCGCCGGGTGGACCCGGTCACCGGCCCGGCGCCGCTGCTGGCCGGCACCGCCGGGCAGCCGGTCGAGCTGACCGTGGTCGGCAAGGACGGCACCGACCGGCGTCATCCGGTGGTCGTCCCGCTCGCCGACGAGGAACCGCTGCGCTACCACGACTGGGTGGCCGGGCGGCGGGCCGCCGTGCGCGAGCTGTCCGGCGGGCGGCTGGGCTACCTGCACATCCCCGACATGCAGTCGGCCGGCTGGGCCCAGCTGCACCGCGACCTGACCACCGAGATGGCCAAGGAGGGGGTGATCGTCGACGTCCGGGAGAACCGCGGCGGCCACCTCTCCCAGCTGGTGATCGAGAAGCTGGCCCGCCGGATCGTCGGCTGGGACTTCGCCCGGGACGTCGCCCACCCGATGCCCTACCCGGCCGACGCCCCGCGCGGACCGGTGGTCGCGCTGGCCGACGAGTTCTCCGGCTCGGACGGCGACACCGTCAACGCCGCGATCCAGGCGCTCGGGATCGGCCCGGTGGTCGGCACCCGCACCTGGGGCGGGGTGATCGGCATCGACAGCCGCTACCGGCTGGTCGACGGGACCCTGGTCACCCAGCCCAAGTACGCGTTCTGGCTGGAGAAGTACGGCTGGGGCGTGGAGAACCACGGCGTCGACCCGGACGTCGAGGTGCCGATCGCCCCGCACCAGCGGGCGGCCGGCGAGGACCCGCAGCTGGTCGAGGGCGTGCGGATCGCCCTCGCCGCCCTGGCCGCGACCCCGGCCCGCACGGCACCGGCGGCGCCCTGGGCGTAGGACCCGTCTCCGTCGGCCGCCAAGGCCCGGCTGGTGGAGATCCTGCGCTCGCTGGCCGCCGAGGGCCACGCCGTGCTGCTGGCGACCCAC
>NZ_JBSFGK010000057.1:0-51023 GCF_053596495.1 Kitasatospora sp. NPDC001683 | reverse complement strand
GTTGGGCGCCGTTGGCAGTCTGAAAATCACCCGCAACGCCCCTCTCCGGGCCACCCCCTCCACCGCCCCTCCCGCAGCGCGTCCCTCTCGCCTGGGGGAGTTGTGTGTGGGGGGAGGAGGTGGGTGTGGGCGCGTGGGGCGTTGCCCGCGTGGTCATGAGGGGCGGGGGTGTGGGCGGTCGCGGGCGGGGTGGGGGTGGGGGAGACTGGGCGCATGCCGGAGCTGCCCGAGGTCGAGGCGTTGAGTGCCTTCCTGTCCGAGCGGTTGACCGGGCGGGTGATCGCCCGGGTGCAGCCGGTGGCGATCAGTGCGCTGAAGACGTACGACCCGCCGGTGACGGCGTTGGAGGGGCGGACGGTCGGGTCGGTGACGCGGCGCGGGAAGTTCCTGGATGTAGAGGCGGGTGGGCTGCACCTGGTCGTCCACCTGGCCCGGGCCGGGTGGCTGCGGTGGAAGGACAGCCTGCCCGTCGAGCCGGCCCGGCCGGGCTCGAAGAATCCGTTGGCGCTGCGGCTGCGGCTCGTGGGTGAGGCCGGGGACGGGTTCGAACTGACCGAGGCGGGGACGAAGAAGGGCCTTGCCGTCTACGTGGTGCGGGACCCGGTGGAGGTGCCCGGCGTGGCCGGGCTCGGGCCGGATCCGTTGGATCCGGCGTTCACGCTGGAGGCCTTCGCTGGTCTGCTGCTGGGCGACCGCCGTCGGCTCAAGGGTGTGCTGCGGGACCAGAGCGTGCTGGCGGGGGTGGGCAACGCCTACTCGGACGAGGTGCTGCACGCGGCCCGGATGTCGCCGTACAAGCTGGCGTCCAGCCTGACCGAGGAGGAGACGGAACGGCTGTACGAGGCGCTCGGCGGCACGCTGCGGGAGGCGGTGGAGCGTTCGCGTGGGCTGGCGGCGGGGGAGTTGAAGGCGGAGAAGAAGGTCGGGCTGCGGGTGCACGGGCGGACCGGCCAGCCCTGCCCGGTCTGCGGGGACACCGTGCGCGAGGTGTCCTTCGCGGACTCCTCGCTGCAGTACTGCCCGACCTGCCAGACCGGGGGCAAGCCGCTGGCGGACCGGCGGTTGTCGCGGCTGCTGAAGTGACGGCGCGGCCGGCCCGCCCGGTGGTGTGGTGTCAGCGCTTGATGGCGACGCCGCCCCAGTAGTACGCCGCCTTCGGGTCGGCCGGCGGCTCGCCGTCCGGGCGCCAGGCCAGCACCGGGGCGACGCCCGGCTCGACCAGCTCCCAGCCGTCGAAGAAGCGGAGCACGTCGTCGTAGCCGCGCGGCACCAGGGTCATCCCGCCGGCCCGGGCGGCCTCGGCGACCTTGCCGACCGCCTCCGGGTCGAAGTCCGGGGTGGGGGTGGTGAGGGCGAGGCAGCTGCCGACGGGCAGGGCGTCGCGCAGCGCGGCGACCCGGCCCCACGGGTCGTCCTCGTCGGCGATCAGCATCAGTACGGCGATCATCAGCAGGCCGACCGGCTGGGTGAGGTCCAGCGTGGAGGTGAGCGCCGGTTCGGCGAACAGTTCCTCGGGCCTGCGCAGGTCGGCGTGGATGTAGGTGGTGCGGCTGGCCGGGCTGGAGACCATCAGGGCGCGGGCGTGGGCGAGCACGATCGGGTCGTTGTCGACGTATACCACCCGGGTGCCGGGGCTGACCGCCTCGGCGATCTCGTGGGTGTTGGGAGAGGTGGGGATCCCGGTGCCGAGGTCGAGGAACTGGCGGATTCCGTGCTCCCGGGCGAGGTAGCGGACGGCCCGGCCCTGGAAGGCGCGGTTGGCCTTGGCCATCTCCTTGACGCTGGGCACGGCCTCCTCGATGGCCTGTCCCATGGCGCGGTCCGGCGGGAAGTTGGTCTTGCCGCCCAGCCAGTAGTCGTAGACGCGCGCAGAGTGCGGGGCGGTGGTGTCGACGCCGAAACGTTCCCACTGGCTCACCTCGGCGTCGTCGTCCTGCGGGCCCTGCTGGGGGAAGTCCTGACTTGTCGTCATGGCCACGTCCTCTGATGGCAGATCATCACACTGGGGAAGGCACAGCGTAGCGGTCCTGAGAGGAACCGGAGCGTCCGGTCGGGGAGGATCCGTCGACGGCCCGGGGGTGGCGGGGTCGGGGCGCTTTGTGGGCCGTCGGAGTGGTGATCGGGTCCGTCGGAGTTGCCCTCGGGGAAGGGCGATGAGCGGCGGGGCAAGCATTCAGAATGCTGTCTGATCGTCAGATTAAGTCTCCGGTGGCCTCCCGGGTCACTTCGCGTAGGCTGCTGCTGGTCGCGGCCGGGATGTCGCTGCTCGGCGCGGCCGCCGGCTGCAAGAGCCCCTGGAGCGGGGACGGGTCCTCCTCGACGAATCCGGACGCCGCGGCGGGAGCGCCCGAGGTGCTGGTCCCCGCGGACGGGGCGGCGTCGCCGTCCGCGAGCGCTTCGTCCCCGGTGCCCTCCCCGGCGCCGCCGTCCGCCTCCGTCACCCCGTGGGCCGACGCGTCGGGCGTGCAGCCCGTCCGCAAGGCGCTCAGCGACGCCGAGAGCAAGCCGGTGTACGAGCTGGACCCGGCCCAGCGGGTGGTGGCGCTCACCATCGACGACGGGCCGGACCCCAAGTACACGCCCGCCGTGCTGGACCTGCTCCAGCAGCACGGGATCCGGGCGACCTTCTTCCTGATCGGCGAGAACGCCGTCGAGCACCCGGCCCTGGTGAAGGAGATCGCGGACCGCGGTCACCACATCGCCAACCACACCTGGACCCACCCCGACCTGCGGCACATGTCGGAGAGCGCGGTGCGGGACGAGCTGGAGCGCACCTCCGACCTGCTGCAGCGGACCGCCGGTCGGCTGCCCACCTGGTTCCGGGCCCCCGGCGGGGACTGGTCGCCGGTGTCGCTGAAGGTGGCCGCCGACCTCGGGCTGCGGAACATGGCCTGGTCGGTGGACCCGAGGGACTGGGCCCGTCCGGGGACCTCGGCGATCACCGAGCGGATCCTCAAGGACGTCCGGCCCGGGTCGATCGTGCTCAACCACGACGGCGGCGGGGACCGCTCGCAGACGGTGGCGGCGCTGAAGCTGTACCTGCCGGCGCTGATCGACTCCGGGTACTACTTCACGGCGCCGCCGAACTGAAATGCGAATGTCCGGTATCGGGAATCGGAAAGCTGGGCATATGCCGGTCGGATGGGTAGCGGCTGCGGCGGCTAAACCGCCCGATCGAGTGGATTTGGAGAACCGTTTCTGTGGATTTTGGGCCTCTAGGGTGATCTCGCACCAATTCCTCAGGTACTCCGAGTACCGCCTGAAAGGCCCCTTCCCATGCGTCTCCGCAATGCCGTGCTCTCCGTCGCCAGCGCCGTCGCCCTCGTCCTCGCCGTTCCGATGTCGGCCAACGCCGCCACCGGCGATTTCCTCTACAAGGTCGGCCCGGGCGTCCCGGCCGGGATCGCCGACCCGGAGAGCCGCAAGTGCATCAACCTTTTCGGCGCGACCGAGATGGACCCGGCTTTCGCGCCGGAGAACTTCACCGGGTCCACGGCGACGGTCTTCCTGGACTTCGACTGCAAGGGTGACGTCTTTTACGTGATGAACCCCGGCAAGAAGCTCGGCGACCGGCTGAAGCTGCGCTCGGTGATCTTCTCCTGAGCGGCGCGGACCGCGGGGTGGCCCGGGCCGGACGGTCGGCGTAGCTTCGAACTGTCCGGCCCGGTCGCCGGTGCCCCGTCGTGCCCTTGCGGTCTGCCTGTGCCCGTGGTCGGGCGTCGCAGCCTGGGCAGAGCGAAGGAGGGCCTGGGATGACCGGCAACGGCTACGCACACCCCGAGGTGCTGGTCCGCACCGACTGGCTGGCCCACCACCTGGACGACGGGACGATCCGGGTCGTCGAGGTCGACGAGGACACCACCGCCTACGACCGGGACCACATCCCCGGCGCGGTCGGCTGGAACTGGACCACCGACCTGCACAGCCAGGTCGGCCGTGACTACGCGGACCGCGAGGGCGTCCAGCACCTGCTGCGGGCGGCCGGGGTGGAGGACGACACCACCGTGGTGCTGTACGGCGGCAACAACAACTGGTTCGCCGCGTACGCGTACTGGCTGCTGCGGCTGCGCGGCTTCGGGCCGGTGAAGCTGCTGGACGGCGGGCGCAAGAAGTGGGAGCTGGAGGGGCGGGAGCTTACCCACGAGGTGATGGACTACCAGCACACCACCTACCGGCTGACCGGCCCGGAACGGCCGGAGCTGCGGGCGCTGCGGGACGAGGTGCTGGCCAAGGCGGAGGTGTTCGCCAAGCCCGGCGCGGACGCGGTGCTGGTGGACGTCCGCTCCCCGGCGGAGTTCCGGGGTGAACTGATCGCGCCACCGAACCTGCCGCAGGAGCAGGCCCAGGTGCCGGGGCACATCCCGGGCGCGGTCAACGTGCCCTGGTCGCAGGCGGCCAACGACGACGGCTCGTTCCGCTCGGCGGAGGAGCTGCGGGCGCTGTACGGGGGCAAGGGCGTCGAGGCGGAGCGCGAGGTGATCGCCTACTGCCGGATCGGCGAGCGGTCCGCGCACACCTGGTTCGCGCTCACCGAGCTGCTGGGGTACCCGCACGTGAAGAACTACGACGGCTCGTGGACGGAGTACGGCTCGCTGGTGCGGGCGCCGGTGGCGCTCGGGGGGTGAGGCGGCGGCAGTGAGGTCCGGTTCGGCCGACCGCATCATTTCGGCTTGTTTCTTTGCATGAACATCTCATAATCGGCGCGTGGAACCGGAGCCACCGGGACAAGGATCGATCCGACCCATCGTTCCGGTGATCCTGGAGGACCACGTTGCGCAAGAGGCTGATCGTCTCTGCTGCCAGTGCCCTGAGCATCTTCCTGGCCGTCCCCGCCTCGGCCGCCGACTTCCAACCCGGCGCGGCCGGGGTCGGCGATCCCTACTACCCGACCTACGGCAACGGCGGATACCGCGTCTCCCACTACGACATCCGGCTGAAGTACCAGCCCGCCACCGACGAACTGGAGGGCACCACCACCATCCTCGCCACGGCGACCCAGGACCTCTCCCGGTTCAACCTCGACTTCGCGCTGAACGTCTCCGAGGTGCGGGTCAACGGGCGGCCCGCGACCTTCGCCACCAGCGGCGAGCAGGAACTGGAGGTCACCCCGGCCCGGCCGCTGGCCAAGGGCAGCCAGGCCACCGTGGTGGTCCGCTACAAGGGCGTGCCGTCCACCGTGAAGAAGTACGGCTTCACCGCCTGGTTGCGCACCCCGGACGGCGCGGTGGCGGCGGGCGAGCCCGAGTCGGCCTGGTGGTGGTTCCCGAGCAACGACCACCCGAGCGACAAGGCCACCTTCGACGTCTCGGTGCAGGTGCCGGACGGCAACCAGGTGATCAGCAACGGCATCCTGACCGGTACCACCTCGCAGGCCGGCTGGACCCGCTACAGCTGGCGCGAGAACAAGCCCCAGGCGACCTACCTGGCCACGCTCGCGGTCGGCAAGTTCGACATCAGCACCGACACCACGGCCAACGGGCTGCCGGTCTACAACGCGTACAGCAAGGGCCTCGGCGACAACGCGGACGCGGCGCGGGCCAGCGTCGAGCGCACCGGTGAGCTGGTGGACTGGCTGAGCGGCTACTTCGGCGACTACCCGTTCAGCTCGGTCGGCGGCTACGTCCCGAACGTCCCGACCGGCTTCGCCCTGGAGACCCAGACCCGGGTCTTCTACAGCCCCCGGCAGTTCGCGAAGGGCGCCAACACCTCGGTGGTCGTGCACGAGCTGGCCCACCAGTGGTACGGCGACAGCGTCTCGCTCTCGCGCTGGAGCGACATCTGGCTCAACGAGGGCTTCGCCCGGTACGCGCAGTTCCTCTGGTCCGAGCACGAGAACGAGGGCACCGCGCAGGAGCTGGCCGACTACGTCTACGCCTCGCACCCGGCCGACGACGCGTTCTGGACCGTCAAGCCGGGCGATCCGGGCGCGGACAACCAGTTCGCGACCGCCGTCTACGACCGGGGCGCGGTGGCCATCCAGGCGCTGCGCAACGCCGTCGGCGACGAGAAGTTCTTCCGGATCCTCAAGGGCTGGCCCACCGAGCGCCGGTACGGCAACGCGACCATCCCGGAGTTCCAGGCGTACGCGGAGAAGGTGTCCGGGCAGAAGCTCGGGGACCTCTTCAACACCTGGCTGTTCACCGCCGCCAAGCCGGCCGTCGGGCCGGTGGCGCCGGGGGCCGCGGCGCCGGCCACGGCCTCGCTGGCGCCGGGTGCGCGGGCGGACGCGGACCGGGGCGACGGGCAGCTGCCGGTGGAGCCCAAGTCCTGGAAGAAGATCCAGGAGAGCAACTCCGTGCACGACGAGGCGCATTGACGTCTCGCTGGTGACCGGTGGTCAGGTGACCTGGTGTGACGGGCGTGGTCCGGTCGGCCGTCCGGGACGGGTGGTTTCCGTCCCGGGACGGGCGGTCGGCCGGGCTACGCCGCTCCGGAGCCGTCGGCCGCGAGCAGTTCGGTCAGGCGGCGGACGGCGAAGGGTATGAGTTCGCGGACCGGGATCAGCCGGCAGGGCGCGTTGCCGACCAGCACCTCCCGGATGCCCACCAGCACCTCGAACTCCCGCCCCACGAGCGGGAAATGGGTGTCGTCGTCGTTGCCCACGTCGGGCGCCTCGAGCCAGACCCGCTCGCCCTCGATCGCCAGCGGGAAGCGGCGGAGCTTGAGCCGGCGGTTGGGCGCGAAGGTCTCGGCGTAGTGCAGGAAGGTGTTGCGGTTGTGCCCGACCCCGATCAGCAGCACGTACCCGCCGAGGTCGTGCAGCGCGCCGAACGGCGACTCCCGGCCGACGGCCCAGCCGAACGAGCGACGGGCGGTCACCTCCCGGGCGTGCGCTCCGACGGCGGCGACCGAGGCCTGCGGGTGGGTACTGCGCAGGCTCTCCGGCAGGGCGCGCAGCGCCTCGGCTATCGCGCCCATGGGGGACGGCAGCTCGGGGTGGAACAGCGGGACGGCGGCTCGCAGTTCGGCGATCTCGGGGGTGGGCAGGCCGGCGTGGTCCGGCGCCGGGTCGCAGACCGTGCCGGTGGTGAAGGTGGGCACCACGACCGTGCCGCCCGGCCCGACGGCCTCGCGCAGGCTGGCCACCACGGCCTCCGCCCCGCCCTCGACCCGGCCGAGGCTGGAGAGTGAGGAGTGCACCATCAGCGCCATGTCCGGTCGGACGCCGACCCGGCGCCAGCCGTCCACGAGGTCGGCGGTGGTGAGCGGGCTGGTGCCCGGAGTGGTCATGGTCCCCCCTGGTGGTGGCGCGGTGCTCGCGGTGGCGCGCGGTGTTCGGGCGTGGGTGTGCGGTCGGGCGTGCCGGTGCGGATTCGTACCGGTGTGGCGCGATTGTTCGAGCCCGACCCTAGCGGGTGGCTCTGACAATCGATCAGGGGACGGCTCCCCGTCGTCAGTCCACCACCGGGCTGCGGCGTTCGACCATGACCACGTCGCGCCAGCGGCCGTCCAGTCGGCCGATCCGCTCGCGGGTGCCGACCACCCGGAAGCCCGTGCGCTGGTGGAGGGCGAGGCTGGCGGTGTTCTCCGGGAAGATGCCGGACTGCACGGTCCAGATCCCGGCGGCGTCGGTGGACGCGAGCAGGGCCGCCAGCAGGGCCCGCCCGACGCCCCTGCCCTGAGCCGAGGAGTCGACGTAGACGGAGTGCTCGACCACGCCGGCGTAGGCGTCGCGGGCGGAGACCCGCGAGACGGCGGCCCAGCCGAGGACGCGGTCGTCGTTCGTCGTGTCGGCGTCGAGGGCTACCAGGCGGTGCTCGGGGAGCTTGGCGGCGTCGAAGGCGTCCCAACTGGGGGCGCTGGTCTCGAAGGTGGCGTTGCCGGCGTCGATGCCCTCCTGGAAGATCGCCAGGACGGCGGCGGCGTGTTCGGGGCGCATCGGGGCGATCCGCGGGCCGGAGGCCGGTGTGATCGTCTGGTCGGTGGTCATCGGGCGCCCGCCTCGGCCAGGACCAGGGCCTCCTGCTCGGGTGTGAAGCCGTGGCCGAGCGGCGGTTCGCCGCGGCCGCGGTCCCAGGCGAGGACGTCGGCGGCGGTGACCTCGAGCGGGGTGGCGGGCAGCCCGGCCGCGCGGGCCCGGGCCGGGTCGCGCTGCTGGCCGGGCCAGAGCCGTTCTTCCCGGACCAGGGGGAAGAAGGGCGGCGGGGCGGTCTCCGGCGGGACGGGGACGATCTCGATCTCGGTGCCCGCGACCTCGGCGCAGGTGGTGATCAGCCCGCCCAGGGTGGTCGGTTCGGCCGGGCCGACGGCGTGGAAGGCGCCCGGCCGGTCGTCCTCGATCAGTCGCAGCACCAGCCGGGCCAGGTCGCGCGAGTCGACCACCTGGACCGGCTGTTCGGGGCGTCCGGGCAGCGCGATCCGGCCGCCGCGCGCCGCCCGGCGCGCCCAGTAGGTCAGCCCCCGGTCCTGGTCGTACGGACCGGCCACCTTGCCCGGGCGCACGATCGTCGCCCGGTCGCCGTAGCGGGCGGTGACGTCCTGCTCGCAGGCGACCTTGAGCCGGCCGTAGGTCGCCTCGGTCAGCTGCTCGGCGTCCCGCAGCGGCTCGCGGAGCGGGACGGACTCGTCCGAGAAGGGGGCGAGTCCGTCCCGTCGGTAGACCGCGTGGCTGGAGACGAAGAGGTAGCGGCCGACCCGGTCGCCGAGGGCGGCCATCGCCTGGCCGACCTGGCGGGGGCGGAAGCCGCTGACGTCCACCACCGCGTCCCACTCGCCCTCGCGCAGGGCGGTGTGGTCGCCGGTGTCGCGGTCGCCGATGAGGTGGTGGGCCTCGGGGAAGAGGCCGGGGTTCGTCCTGCCGCGGTTGAAGAGGGTGACCTCAGCGCCGTTGTGCAGGGCGTCGGCGGCGATCGCGCGGCCGACGAAGGAGGTACCGCCGAGTACGAGGATCCGCATGGACTCCAGGCTATTGCCGGATGTCAATGGGTCTGGCCGGAGACGGTTCCGGTCAGATCCGGTGCGAGAGCTTCGGGTAGTCGGTGTAGCCGGTGGCCTCCTGGCCGTAGAGGTGGGTCTCGTCGACGGGGGTGAGCGGGGCGCCGGCGGCGAATCGTTCCGGCAGGTCCGGGTTGGCGATGAAGGCGCGGCCGTAGGAGACCAGGTCGGCGAGTCCGGCGGAGAGCACCGCCTCGCCCTGCTCGCGGTCGGTGGCGTCGCGGTTCTCCCCGACGTTGGCGATCAGCGGGCCGGACCAGCGGGGGCGCAGGTCGGCCAGCGCCGGGTAGTCGTCGTTGTCGGTGAGGTGGAGGTAGGCCAGGCCGAGGCCGTCGAGCTCGGCCAGCAGGGCCCGGTAGACCGGCGCCGGGTCGGCCTCGTACATGCCGAACTGCGGGTTGCCGGGGGAGAGTCGCAGACCGAGGCGGTGCGGGCCGATGGCCTCTGCGACGGCGGTGACCAGCTCGATCGGGAAGCGGAGCCGGTTCTCGAGGGTACCGGGGCCGTACTCGTCGGTGCGCAGGTTGGTGTTGTCGGCGAGGAACTGGTGGATCAGGTAGGAGTTGGCGCCGTGCAGCTCCACGGCGTCGAAGCCCGCGGCGAGGGCGTTGTGGGCGGCGGTGACGTGGTCGGCGATGGTCCGGTGGATCTCGGCGCGGGTCATCTCGCGGGGGACGACGGCCTCGGCCTTGCCGCCGTCCCGGACGTGCACCGGGCTCGGGGCGGGGACGGCGGAGGGGCCGGCCGGGACGTCACCGAGCAGTCGGTTCAGTGGGTGGCCCTGGCGGCCGCCGTGCATCAGCTGGGCGACGATCCGCCCGCCCGCCGCGTGCACCGCCTCGGTGACGGTGCGCCAGCCGGCCACGTGCGCGGGCGTCTCCAGGCCGGGCAGGCGCCAGCCGGACTGCCCCTCCCGGCTGGGCCAGATGCCCTCGGTGACGATCAGTCCGGCACTCGCGCGCTGGGCGTAGTACTCGGCGACGAGGGGCAGCGGCGTACCGTCCTCGGCGGCCCGGTAGCGCGTCATCGGGGCCATCACGACGCGGTTGGGCAGGTCGAACTCGCCGAGGCGGTACGGGCTGAGCAGGGATTCGGTGGTGGTGGTCATGCCGGTACGGTAGAACCTGACACCAATGTCAGGTTCAACCGGCGGTCCGGCCGACCCGGTCGGCGCGGGCGGCCTCGGTGAGGGATCAACTCCTCGATGCCGTAGAGGAATTCCTCTTTCGCGGGGCGCGGGAGCGCGGCCGGGTCGGCGGTCATGGTCAGGCTCAGTGCCTCGGGGGACTGCAGGGCGTCCAGGGCGTAGGTCAGGCCGGGGCGCGGCTCGAACTCGACCGGCCGGCTGAGGGTGGTGCCGTCGTCGGCCCGACCCGGGGCGGCCGGGAGCCCGGGCGTCGAGGGGCGTCGAGGGGCGCTAAGGGGTGTGCGGAGGCGGGGGTTCCGAAGCTATCTCGACATGAAGTATCTTGATGTCGAGATTGATGGTGGACGTGAAACGAGGGCGTGTTGTCATGCGGGGGAACGGACTGTGGGCGCAGCTGCGGCAGCCACCGGGTGGGCCGGACGCGCGGATCATGCTGCTCGCGCAGGGCGTGGACCGGACCGGCAGCGGGGTGTGGGCGGCGGCCTCGGTGCTGTACTTCACCTACGTGTGCGGGATGGGCGCCGGACGGCTCGGGCTGCTGCTCGGCGTGGGCGCCGTGGCCGGGATCATCGGTTCGCCGCTGGCCGGGCGGGCGGCCGAGCGGCTGCCGCTGCGCGGGCTGCTGATCGGCTGCCACCTGCTGCGGGTGGCCACCATGGGCCTGTTGCTGGTGGTCGACCACTTCGCCGCGCTGCTGCTGTCGGTCGCCCTGACCTGTCTGGCCGAGCGAGGGGCCAAGACCCTGGAGATGCTGTTCGCCACCCGGGTCGCGGGCGAGCGCCGCGCCACCTACCAGGCGCTGTTCCGCAGTGTGGCCAACGGCGGGTACGCCGTCGGGACGGGCTTCGCGGCGATCGGTCTGGCGGTGGGGAGCACGACCGCCTACCGGGCGCTGATCGTGGCCAACGCGCTCTCCTACCTGCTGGCCGCCCTGCTGATCCGGCGCACCACGGAGCCGGCCGGCCGCGGACTGGTGGCGACGCCGCCGGCGCAGCCGTCCGCTCAGCCCTCCTCTCAGCCCTCCGGGGTCGAGGGCGGCCCCGAGGCCGTACCGAGCCCCTGGCGCGACCGCGGCTACCTGCTGTTCGTCCTGCTGGACCTGCCGATGTGCCTGGACGACTCCGTCCTCAACGTCGGGCTGCCGCTGTGGCTGATCCACCACACCGATGCGCCGCACGCCGTCGTCCCGGCCTTCCTGACCCTCAACACCGTGCTGGTGGTGGTGCTGCAACTGCGCGTCTCGGCTTGGGCCGAGAACCCGCGCGGGGCGACCACGGCGGTCGGCTGGTACGGGGTGACCCTGCTCGCGAGCTGCCTGCTGATCGCGCTCTCGACCGGCGGCGGCCCGCTGACCGCCTCGCTCGCCCTGCTGGCCGCCGCGGCCCTGGTCACCCTCGCGGAGCTGATGCGCTCGGTGAGCTCCTGGGAGCTGGCGGTCAGCCTGGCACCACCGCGCGCCAAGGCCTCCTACCTGGGCGTGGCGGGGATGTCCCAGTCGGTGCAGAAGTCGGTGGGGCCGATGCTGCTGACCGGCGTGGTGATGGCAGCCGGCCCGGTCGGCTGGCTGGCGCTCGGCGCGGCGTCCACCGGCCTGGCCGCGGTGCAGCGCCGGGCGAGCCTGCGCCGGCTCGCGGCGCTTGAGGCGTCGGCGGCGGCTGGGGTGGCTGTGACGGTGGTCGGCTGAGGAGTGGGGGTGCCTGGCGTCGCCGAGGCCGCCCCGGGCCATGAGTTCACCGGACGTCGCACCCGTCCCCGACGACCGGTGGTTCGTCGGCCTGCGCGAGGCCCGTCGGCTGCTGCGCGAAACGGCCCTCGGCGGCGACATCACCGACTTCGTCGCCGAACAGACCGTCAACTGCACCGGTGATTTGGGGAAGCGGGCGCTGCGGCGACGAGGTGCTCCCGTCGTCGACTGCCTCCACCGCCTGCGGGAGCGCTACGCCCGGCCGTAGGCGGTGGAGGTGGCGGCAGTCGTACTCACTCCGTGGCGGCCCCGGTGTTCAGCCCACCTCGACGGTGTAGTGCCGCTCGCCCTGGTCCGAGCCGCCCGCGCCGCCGGTGTGGTTGGGGTTGCGCAGGGTGATGGTCGCCCGGCCGGACTTGGGGCCGGCCCGGAAGACGAAGTAGTAGCGGCCGCCGGAGCCGGCCGAACCGGTGGCGCCGACCAGGTCCTTGAGGCCGAAGTTCTTGACGTACTCGTCGCCCACGGTCTGGACCACGGCCGGGTCGGGAGCCGGGGCGGCCACGCTCCAGACCTGGCCGGTCACCCGGTGGGCGCTGACCTCCACGGAGAACAACTCGCCCGGTTTGACGGCCAGTTCACCGGAGTCGGCGGAGAACACCGTGCCGTGTTCGAGTTTGCCGGTGGTCATCCGGTGGACCACCACCGCCCCCACCACGCCCGCGACGGCCAGCAGCGCGAGCGCCGCGATCAGGATCCGACGCCAGTTCACGCGCTCGCCTCCCGGTGGGTGACCCGCAGTGCCAGCACGGCGGCGACCGCGTCCAGCCAGCGGGCGACCAGGAGGTCCCCGGTGGCGTCCCCGGCGACCATTGCGGCCGCCTCCAGCCAGCCGCGCGCCACCGCCGCCGCCGGGCCGGGCAGCGGCTCGGGCAGGCCGGCCGCGAAGCGGGTGCCGCCGGAGCGGACCACCTCGCCCAGGAAGACCAGGGCGCGCGGCATGACGCCGAGCCGGTCGACGGTGATCGCGGCGGCCACCGCGCCGTCGCCGAACAGCGTCGAGCGGTGCGGCCCCGCGGCGGGCAGGCCGAAGCGCAGCAGGACCTCGACGTCCAGCTCGGCCAGGCGGGCGTCGCTCATCGACTGCGGAGTCGGTCGGGGGGAAGTGCTCACGTGCTCACCCGGGGCCTCACTGGGGCATCTGGACGTGGTCGGCGATCGGCATGTTGCCGCCCTGCGCCGCGCCCTCCATGTGGTTGTTGACGAAGTCGTTCTCGCTCACCCAGACGGTGTATCCCCAGGGATTGTAGATCTCCAGCTGGTCGCCGCGGTGGCCGATGATCATCATCTGGTGGCCGTCCGGACGGAACCAGGTGTCCTCCTTGACCCCGATCGGCACCGGCTTGCCCTGGTCCACCGCCGACTCGACCTGGGCCAGCACGTCCCTGCGCTGCTCCGGGCCCTCCAGGTCGACGGTGTGGTAGCCCGCCCCGGTGTGCTTGCCGATCTCGTCGTTGGCGGCGTCCTTGGACTCGCCGTCGCTCATTCCGTCCTGCCACTCGTTCCACCAGTTCTTGGTGTCGTAGACGCGGTCGGTTTCCTTGAGCCAACGGTCGTACGCGGCCTGGCCGTTGTCGTACTTCGGGTCACCGGGGTGACCCCCGGTGGTGAGCTGCAGCGAGTAGAGCGGGTCGACCATCGCCCGGGCGGTGACGGTCGAGGCGGCCACGCAGGTCGGCTTGTCGCCCTGGTTCCACGCCACGCCCTGGTAGGCGGTGTTCGACTGGTTGGTGGAGGAGGAGTCGATCTGCACCGGCGAGAGGCGCTGGGCCAGCCAGGCCGGGTCGTCGCCGTGCCCGTGGATCTGGTCGTCGAAGGCCTTGATCTCGTCGTAACTGTGCCCGGCCGCCAGCGCCTTCATCAGGTAGGCGCGCTCCTCGGGGGACTTGCTGCCGGCCAGCAGCTGGTCGAAGCGGGCCCGGTCGGCGTCGCTCATCTTGTCCATGAACTGGCCGGCCCGGGTCACGTCGTTGGCCGTGAGGATGGCGCCGAACTGGTCGCTGCCGGCGACCTCCGCGTCCGCGACGACCAGCTTGTCGGCGGCGCCGAGGCCCTTGTTCTTGAAGCGGGCGGCCAGCGCCTTGTCCGCCAGCGCGTGCAGCTCCCGGGCGGCGGCCCGGCCGGCCTCCTCGGCCTTCACCGCGGCGTCGTAGATCGACTTGATGCCCTCCTTCGCCCTGGCGTGGGCGCGGTGCATCTTGTCGTCGTCCCAGTGGACCAGGTCCGGCCCGTCGCTGAAGGTGATGTCGTGCAGCAGCTTCAGCGCCTCGGTCAGCGGTGCGTGGCCCTGCCCGTGCAGGGACTGCGCCCCGCTGAGCGCGGAGGCCAGCGCCTTGAGCTGGTCCCGGCCCTTGCCCAGGATCTCGTGGCAGCGCCCGAGGTCGTCGGCGGAGGCCTTGACCACCTCGGCGGCCTTCTCCCCGACCTGCCCGGTCCAGGCGTCCGGCAGGTGCTGGGCGCCCACCCGCGCCACCTTCATCTGGACCGTGTCCAGTTGGGAGACGGCGGTGTTGTAGGCGGCGGCGAGCTCGCCGAGCTTGCCCGGGTCGCCCTTGGGCGCGGGCAGCTGGAGGGCGTCGTGCACCGCGTACTTGAGGTCGCCGGCGCCCCACATGCCGTGGGACTCGTCGATGGTCTTCTTCAGCCCCTCGACCTGCTCCCGAAGGGAGCGCTGCTCGACGCCGAGCGGGTTGAGCGGGTCCATGCCGTGGTCGGGCACCGTCACGCCCCCTGGTGCTGGTACTGGTACTGCTGGCTGACGCCGTGATCGGTGTTGGTGTAGTTGGCCGCGGTGGTGTGCACCTTGCCGCCGAGGTCGTTCAGGGCGTCCACGTTCACGCCCAGTTCGTCCTGCCAGGCCTGCCAGAACGCCTTGGCCGCGTCACTCGCGCCGTACTCGCCGAACGTGTCCTCACCGGACATGCCGAGCTTGCCCAGCGCGTCCTTCACCGAGCCCACGTCCGTACTCGCCGCTATCAGCTGGTCACCAGCGTCCCCGAGCTTGTCCGGGTGGGCACTGAACCCCACCCCGACCCCGCCGTCGTCGCCGCCGCTCATCCGACTCCCCCGATGTCCCGGTCGCCCCCTCCGTGGGGTGGCGGTCAGTATAGGGGCAGTTCTGCCGCCCGATCCGGCCCTGAGCAGCGGCTCTGACAGGTCATCGCACAACCCGCCCGATCTGCGCGGAACGATCACATGACGAGGCCGCCGGATGGTACGAGTGCGGCGCAGGGGTCAACACGCTCCGTGTGTTGTCGCAAGCGTGCTGCCTAGGTGTGGGCGTGGGACTGGGGGAGCGGAAAGGCCCGTGTTCAGGTTCGGCCGGCGCTGACCGTCGGGGGTCAGGCGGCGCGGGTGGCGGTGACGAGGTGGTAGTCGAGGAGGCCGTGGTGCCAGGCGGGGAGGAAGTTGCGGGTCCAGTGGTCGGTGGGGACGGTGTCGGCGAGGTAGCGGTCGAGGCCCGGCCAGACGTCGGAGCCGATGGATTCGGTGGTGACGTCGGTGAAGCCGGCGGCGGTGAGGTCGGTGGTGAAGTCGTCGAGGTGGTGGGCGATATCGAGGCCGTCGGCGAAGCTGGCGAGCAGGATCTTGAGGCGTTCGGTGACGTCGTCGCCGGGGGCGGCGAAGAAGGTGGTGACCACCAGGCGGCCGCCGGGGCGCAGGACGCGGGCCGATTCGCGGGCGAAGCCGGTGAGTTCGCGGAAGTGCTGGGCGGCTTCGACGGAGTACAGGCCGTCCAGGGAGGCGTCGGGGAACGGGAGTTCGTCCGCCGAGCCGATGGTGTAGGTGAGCCGGTCCGGATAGGTGGCCAGGGCGCGGGAGTTGACGGCGCGGGCGCGCTCGATCTGGTCCGGGTGGATGTCGACGCCGGTGACGGAGGCGAAGCGGAACTCCCGCAGCGCGAGGGCCGCCCCGAGCCCACGGCCGCAGCCGACCTCGGCAAGCCGCAGTTGCTCGCGCGGCTCCGGGAAGGCGCGCAGCACCCGCCGGTACAGCTGCTCCTGGCTGCGCACCCGGTCCTCCGGGGTCGGGGCGGTGACGTCGATCCCCTGCCAGTCGCCGAAGTTGATGAACCCGCCTGCGAACGAGGGGGCGGTACTGAGATCGTCGGCGCCGTACGTCCGGCGTACCGTCGGGGGGATGTGGTTGTGGTCCATGGGCCGTCGGGTCTCCTGCTCGGTGGGCGCCCGGCCGTCGGGCGCGCCGAGGTACGTACCCAAACCGGTGGCGGTCCGAACACGGTACGTGACGGGGCCGGTTCGGGGTTGACGGCCGGCGTGGGGATCAAGGACGGGTCGGGTGTTGATCAAGGGGCTGTCGGGCCCCGAAACGCGTTGTCCGGATGGGCCTGCCGTTCGCTACAGTCCGCCGGGAAATTGACGATCGCGAGGAGCAACGACCCGATGAACACCGACAATCGACCCGTACCGTCGCTGACCGGCGGCGAGCGCGAGATGCTGCGCGGCTTCCTGGACTTCCACCGGGCGACCCTCGCCATGAAGTGCGAGGGCCTGACCGACGAGCAGTTGCGGGAGCGCTCCAGCCCGCCGTCCACGCTGAGCCTGCTCGGGCTGGTGCGGCACATGGCGGAAGTGGAGCGCACCTGGTTCCGCCGGGTGATCGACGGGGAGGACGTCCCGCTGGTCTGGTCCGAGGACGGCGACTACCAGGTGGCGTACGACGCGAGCGGGTCCACCCGCGCCGAGGCCTTCGCCGCCTGGCAGGCCGAGGTCGAGCACTCCCGCCGGATCGAACTCGCCGCCCCCTCGCTCGACGTCACCGGCTACCAGCCCCGCTGGCAGGCCGAGGTGTCGCTGCGCCTGGTGATGCTGCACCTGATCCACGAGTACGCCCGGCACAACGGGCACGCCGACTTCCTGCGTGAGGCCATCGACGGGGTGGTGGGGGCGTAGTCCTGCCCCGGGCACCCCGTGCGGTCACCAGCCGAGGAGGTGGGTGCGGGTGGTGAGGGCGGTGAGGACGGACTTGGCGGTGGTGTCGGGGGTGAGGGTGGTGGTGTCGAGCTCGTGCGGGGTGGTGGGGGCCGCGGTGGTGAGGACGACGTAGTGGAGGGCGGCGCCGGTGGTGCGGCTCTCGCGGCGGAAGGTGTCGAGGGAGGACGGGACGTCGGGGCACTCGACGACGACCTGGTAGCCGCCGGTGGCGTAGGCAAAGGCGGCCTGGGCGGCGGCGGCCAGCGCGGTGGCGTTCTGGCGGGCGGCCTCGGGGAGGTGCGGCGGCAGCTGGCCGCTGCGGATGACCTGCAGGAAGTCGTCCGTCCGCAGGTGGACGCTCGGGTGCAGCTCCTGGGCGAGCAACCCGGCGACCGGGCTGTTCCCGGCCCCCGAGGGGTCGACGAGGACGAGGACGCCCCCGGCGCCCCGGCCGCCCCCGAGCTCCGGCCCACCTACGGTCGTACGGTTCACAGCTGCTGATCCCTTCGCGGGCCGGGGACGGACGGGGTCGGTCAGGTTCGGTCGGGTTGGGCGGGGTCGGTCGGGTTCGGACGGGGTCGGTCGGGGTCGGTTCGTACGGACAGCCGGGGCGAGGCGGTGGGAGTGCGAAGGAGCCGGTCGGCCCGGATGCGGACAGCCGACCGCCTCGTCCCTACGACTGATGCGTTTCGGGGATCAACCTAGTCCAAACGGGTGCTCCGAGTCGTCCCCCCTCCCGGTCCGCGGTCGGCTCGGCGGTGGTGCTCAGCGGTCCCCGGTGCGCAGCACGATCGGGTTGGTGAGGGCCGCCATCGGACCCCAGGGGAGGTCCGCGCCCATCGAGTTGCCCTGGCCGGGCGTCCCGTCGGCCTTCGGATGGCGCACCTCGGCCCGGACGTAGGCGGCGAGCGAGGCGGTGGTGCGCCACACCACGGTGCCGGAGCCGGCGGCGGGCAGCGACTCCTGGTGCAGCTGCCCCTCGTCGGTGATCAGGCGGACGGTACCGCCGGGCACGCCGGAGACGGTGAGCCGGACGTCCACCGGGGCGTCCGCCGGGACGGTCAGCTCCTCGCCGATGCCCGCCTGACGGCCGTTGCCGGTGGCGGTGAGGTCGAGCTCGACGACGGCGGACTCGGCCAGCCAGCTGCGTCCGGCGCGCAGCCCGTCGAGGACGGCGTCCCGGGTGAGGTCCTCGGCGAGGACGACGTTGTGCGGGGAGCCGATCACCTGGGGGGCGCTGTGGGCGTCGCTGTTGCCCATGGCGGGCAGCCAGGAGCGGCCGCGGTTTCCGTCGCCGCGGTTTCCGTTGGCGCCGTTTCCGTTGCCGCCGCGCAGGGCGGCGGCGAGCTGGGCGTCCCAGGTGTCGACGGCCGACTCGTCGTCGTACGTCCACGGTCCGTTCCACACCTCGACGGCGTCGGCCTGCTCGTAGCCGAACTTCCACTGGCAGGCGACGTACGGGCAGTACGGGTGCGCGGGCACCACCAGGCCACCGGAGCGGTGGACCTGGCGGACGAAGCGCGGGTACTCCTCGTCGCGGGATCGGTAGCGCCAGTCGACGAACCGGCCGGGCTCTAGGCCCAGGGCCAGCCAGTGGCCGTTGCGGGTGGTGATCTCCTCGCCGGCGATGATCAGCAGGTCGGGGCCGGCCAGCGGGCCCCAGACGGCGTGCGAGGAGCTGGTGTTGTGGTCGGTCGAGACGATGAAGTCCAGGCCGGCCTCCCGGGCTCCGGCGGCCACCTCCTCGGGTAGCCGGTGCCCGTCGGAGTACACGGTGTGCAGGTGGCAGTCGCCCCGGTACCAGGCCCGGCCGCGGCCGCGGGCGCGTTCCGGCGGGTAGTGCGGGCTGAAGTCCGGCCCCGGCTCGCCGAAGCGGAGGGTGACCTGGACGCGGTAGTCCAGGCCCTGCGGGGCGACCTGGTAGGGGCCCAGTGCGATGTGCCAGGTGCCGGGGTTGATCGGGCCGGGGAGGTAGCCGGGGGTCGCGGCGCCGCGGGAGAGGGCGAACTCGCTGCGGAATCCGCCGGACCAGCCGCGGAAGCCGTCCCCGCCGAGGTCGGTGCCGCGCTCGTCGAAGATGCCGATGTCGCAGGAGTTGCCGGGGGTGCCGGCGGGGACCGGGGGCTTGTCGTAGGTGTAGGAGACGGCGATCTCGCGGACGCCGTCGGGGACTTCGAGTGGGAGGTAGACGAAGTCGGGGGCGCCGGTGGGGAGGTGGCCGGTGAGGGTGAGGGTGCGGCTGTCCGGGCCTTGGCCGGGGGTGGCTGATGCCGTGCCGGCGGTGGCGGCCGTGGCGGCGAGGCCGAGGGCGGTGGCGGCGCCGGTGGCGAGGCCGGTGCGGAGCAGGTCGCGGCGGGCGGGGTTCGTCGGGTGTGCGGGGTCGGCGGGCATCGGGGCCTCCGGGCTGGGGTGGGCGGTTCGCCGGCAGGCCTACCCCGGGGGGTGAACCCGGGGTGAGGCGGGGCCCACCGGGGTGGGGCGGGTCGGTGAAGGGGCCCGGGCGGGGGCGGGGGCGAGTTGCGGTGAGTGACGTATGGTCGGCTCACAGTCATGTGGTCGGTGGGTATGGCGAATGGCGATGGGCCGGTTGGGAGGCTGGTGTGGCGCTGAGTCGGCGATCGCTGCTGGCGGCCGTGGTGGCCGGGGGCACGCTGGCGGGGTGCCGGGTGGGGCGGGCCGCGCAGGAGAGCGGATCGGTCTCGCCGGCAGTCTCCGCTGCGGGGGCGGCGGACGCCACGGCGTCGGCGGGTCCGGCTGCGGGTCCGTCAGCCACGCCGTCGGTCGGTGCGTCCGCGAGTCCGTCGGCAACGCCGTCGGCCGCGACTTCGACCGCGCCGTCAGCCGCGCCCACGGTGGCCAGGGAGCCGAGCCGGGCCGAGATGGTCCAGCGGTACGGGGCCCTGGCGCCGAGCGAGTGGGGGCTGAACGTCTCCGGGGTGATCACCGGGCTGCCGGAGGGCGAGCGTGCGATGGCGCTGACCTTCGACGCCTGCGGCGGCCCCGGCGGGAACGCCTACGACGCCGACCTGATCGACTTCCTGCGCGCGAACAAGGTCCCGGCCACGCTGTTCCTGAACGCCCGGTGGATCGACGCCAACCCGGAGGTCTTCGAGCGGCTCGCCGCCGACCCGCTGTTCGAGATCGGCAACCACGGCACCGTCCACCGCCCGCTCTCGGTGACCGGCCGCTCGGCGTACGGGATCGCCGGCACCGGCGGGGTCGGGGAGGTGTACGACGAGGTCGCGGGCAACGCCCACAAGCTGACCGGGCTGCTCGGGCGCCCTCCGAGGTTCTTCCGCTCCGGCACCGCGCACTACGACGACGTCGCCGTCCGGGTGGTCGCCGACCTGGGCGAACGCGTCGTGGGCTTCAGCGTCAACGGGGACGGCGGGGCGACACTCCCTGCCTCCGAGGTCCGGCAGGAGGTGGCGGCGGCGCGGCCGGGGGCGGTCGTCATCGGACACATGAACCAACCGGGCAGGGGCACCGCCGCCGGGGTGGCGGCGGCGGTGCCGGGGCTGCTGGCGGAGGGGCGGCGGTTCGTCCGGTTGTCCGATGTGATGTGAGGCGTCGGGAGTGTTACGCCAGGCGGAGGCCACCCGGGCGCTGCTCCTCGATGATGTCGACCAGCCAGTCGTAGACCGTCGGCCCCTTGCCCGCCCGGGCGGCGGCCAGCTTGGCGACGATGTCCTCGCGGTTGGTGGGGTGGGCACGGCTGAGCCGCCGCTCCAGCTGGCGGACCGTCTCCGGGTGGCCGAGCTTGCGGCGGGACACCTCGTGGTTGCGCCACTCGATGACGTAGTCGTCGTCCTCGGCGGACGCGTATCCGCCCCGCAGGCAGTCCGCGAAGGCGTCCAGGTTGCGGCCGAAGTAGCCGTCGACGCCGATCGTCCGCCCGACCACGTCCCAGAAGTCCTCCAGGGTGCCGATCTCGTTGCCGTCGATCACATAAGTCACCGTCACGCGATCGAGGATATGCCGGGGCGAGACGGCCGGGAGACGAGCGGCCGGGAGACGAGTGGCTACGGTCACGCCTACGGCTCGACGGCGATCGCGGTGGCGAGCAGCCCGTCGCGCATCGTCCAGCGGCCGTCGAAGCCGTCGAGGCGGCGGCCGCCGACCACCGGGCCGGGGACCAGCAGGCGGGCGGCGAAGGTGCCGTCTGGGGAGAGGTCGAGCTCGGCCTCGTGGAAGTCCAGCCACAGCTCGGTCAGCGGGAACCAGGCCTTGTAGACCGATTCCTTGGCGCTGAACAGGATGCGGTCCCACGGCGTGCCCGGGTGCTCGGCGGCGAGCCCGGCCAGCCGCTGTTGCTCGAACGGCAGGGCGACGGACTCCAGGACGCCCTCCGGGAGCGGCAGCGCGGGCTCGGCGTCGATGCCGACCGAGGCTAGGGTGCCGGCCCGGGCGACGGCGGCCGCGCGGAAGCCTTCGCAGTGGGTGAGGCTGCCGATCACGCCGTCCGGCCAGCTCGGCGCGCCGCGCAGGCCCGGGACGAGCGGGCGGTACGGGACGCCGAGGCGGGCCAGGGCGGTGCGGGCGCAGTGGCGGACGGTGGTGAACTCGCGGCGGCGCTTGTCCACGGCCCGGGCGACGGCCTGCTCCTCGGCGGGCTCCAGCCGCGCCCCGGGCGGGTCGTCGTAGGCCACCTCGGTCACCACGACGTCCGGCAGCAGGTCCCCGATCACGCGTTCCCCCCTCGGTCGGCAGCGCGGGCGGCGCGCCGCGCGGGTCGAGCGTAACCCGGTTGGGCGGCGCCGGTCCGCGATCAAGGGAAGCGGGGGCCGTCGGCCCGTGGCGGGGACGGGGGCCTGCTGGCCGAGCAGGCGGGCGAAGTCCAGGCCGAGGCTGCCGAGGACGGGGAGCGCGCCGAGGTCGGTGATGCCGCCGACCGGAACGCTGTGGCCCTGGTTCACCGCGCGCGTCACTGCTGCCGCTTCCGGGAGCGCGCCGGCCGGCGTCGCGTTGGCCGGGGGACGCGGTGAGGACCGGGGTCAGGGCGGCGCCGAGGAGCAGGGCGGCGGCGAGTGCGGTGCGCATGGGGACGGGACTCCGGACGGATGGGGGTGACGAACCGTCAACACTGCGCGTGGCGCGGCGGTCACGCATCTTCGCTCCTTCGGCCGCATCAGTGAAGATCCTTGCCTTGTCGGGCCCGCCCCCGTTCGTGCGTGGGGGGGCGGGCCCGATGTGTTCACCGTGTCGACGTCGTGGCCGGCGAGGTGGGGAGCCGTGGGGCCATGGCGAGCAGGAGTTGGACCGCCGGCGGGGCCGTCCGGGGATTGTGGGCGAGGCCCAGCGTGACCGTGGGCACCGGACGCGTCAGCCGGCGCAGACTCACGCCCGGAATCCGGAAGACCCGGGCCCGGCCCTCCGGAATGGGCGCGATGCCGTGACCGGCCGCCACCGCCAGCAGCAACTGCTCGTCGTCCGGCTCCTCCCGGACGATCCGGGGCGGCCGGTCGGGCCAGAGCTGTTCGGTGATCGACGCGTGCATCCCGGGGCCATTGGCGCGCGGCCACAGCACCACCGGCTCGTCACCGATGCGGCTCCGGTCGACCCGGCCGCGGCCGTGGGCCAGTGGGTGGCCGGACGGAACCGCCAGCAGCAGTTCCTCCTCGGCGATGATCCGGCAGGCCAGTTCGGGGACGTCCAGCGGCGGCCGGACGAAGGCCGCGTCCAGCCGCCCGGCGAGGAGCTCCCCGACGTTGTGGGCCGTCCAGCCGGTCTGCAGCGCGACCTCCACCCGGGGGTGGCGCTCGCGGAACTCGGACATCAGGGTGTCGCAGACGCCCCCGCGGGCCGAGCGGGTGTACGCCACCCGCAGGCTGCCCTGCTGCCCCCGGGCCACCGCCGTGATCCGCCGGTCGGCCTCGGCCACCTGGTGCAGCAGCTGCCGGGCCTCTTCCGCGACTCCGCGGCCGATCGGCGTCAACGTGCAGCCCCTGCTGGTGCGTTCGACCAGCCGCACACCGAGCTGCCGCTCCAGCGCCTGGATCTGCTGGCTCAGCGCCGGCTGCGCCACCCGCAGTCGGCGGGCGGCCCGGGTGAAGTTCAACTCCTCGGCCAGCACGGAGAAGTAGCGCATTCGGCGAAGGTCCACCGGTCGATGGTAGGGCCGTCGCGCGGCGGTGGCCGCCGGGTCGTCACCGGTGGTCGCCGGCGGGCGACCGGGCTGCCTGCGGTGATAAGGGGGCCTTATCGCGGGGCTATCGAACTGGTCTTGGACGGCTCTCGGGCCGTCCCGCTTCCCTGGAAGCGCGCTGTTGTCGGCAGGTGGAGAACGGGAGGGGATCGGTGTGGACGTCGTCGTGATCGGCAGCGGGGTGATCGGGCTCACCACGGCCCTGCGGTTGCAGGAGCGGGGCCTGCGGGTGGTGGTGGTGACGGCGGACGGCCTGCTGTCGACGGTCTCGGCCGTCGCGGCGGCCGTCTGGTACCCGGTGGGGGTGGAGACCGGTGAGCGGGTCGCCGACTGGTCCGCCACCACCTTCGCCGAACTCGCCCGGCAGGCGGCGGACGGCGTGCCCGGCGTGGTCATGCGCGACACCTGGATGCCCGCGCACCGGCGGCAGGGCGACGCCGCGCCCTGGTGGGGCGGCGGCGTCCCGGACCTGCGCCGGCTGGAACCGTCCGAACTCGCCCCGGGGTACGCGGACGGCTGGCGGTTCACCGCTCCGACGGTCGAGATGCCGCTCTACCTGCCCTGGCTGCTCGGCCGCTTCCTGGACGGCGGGGGCGAGGTCGTCCACCGGCGCCTCGACACCCTCCCGCAGGCCCGCGCCTGGGCACCCGTCGCCGTCAACGCCAGCGGACTCGGCGCACGACAGCTGTGCGGGGACGACGCGCTGCGGCCGGTGCGAGGGCAACTCGTCCTGGTGCGCAACCCCGGGCTGCGGTCCTCGCTGCGGATCCAGGACGACCCGGCCGGATACACCTACGTCCACCCGCGCAGCCGGGACGTCGTCCTGGGCGGCACCTTCGAGGAGGGCAGCTGGGACCTCGGACCCGACCGGCTCACGGCCGAGGCGATCCTCGCCCGGTGCGCGGTGCACGTCCCCGAACTGCGCGGAGCCGAGATCATCGGCCAGCCGC
Organism: Kitasatospora sp. NPDC001683; assembly: GCF_053596495.1. Taxonomy (NCBI): domain Bacteria; kingdom Bacillati; phylum Actinomycetota; class Actinomycetes; order Kitasatosporales; family Streptomycetaceae; genus Kitasatospora; species Kitasatospora sp. NPDC001683. Next base: position 27,172 of record NZ_JBSFGK010000057.1, on the reverse strand, counting down.
TGGGCCTGCGCCCGGACCGCCGGGGCGGGGTGCGGCTGGAGGTCGAGGACGGCGCGGGCGGGCTCCGGATCGTGCACAACTACGGGCACGGCGGGGCGGGGGTCACGCTGAGCTGGGGGTGCGCGGACGCGGTGGCGGAGCTGGTGGGGGCCGACGGGCCGTCCGCCGGGAAGGTCGCCTAGCCTGGGCGCATGCCTGATCACAGACCTGATCGCCTGCCTGATCGCCGGCCTGAGCACATGCCTGATCGCCGGCCTGGAGACGTGGCCGACGCGGGGACGGCGGGGATGACGGGGATCAGCTTTCCTGCCTGGCAGGGCCGGCACTACGTGACGCTGGCCGAACTGCTGGTCCGCCTCGGCAGCTCCGGACTCGGGCTGCGGTGGCGCGTCGAGTGCGAGGAACGGTGGGACCTCACTGCGGAGTTGGAGCGCCGCTCGGCGGGCGACGGCATGGACACCCTGACGCTGCTCTCGCTGGTGGCCCCCGGCGTCCAGTTGGTCGATGCCGAGGCCCGGGGCTTCGGTCCGGACGGGCTGGCGGTGGTCCTGACGGAGTTCGACAGCTCGCTCTGGGAGGTCAGGGCCGCCGACGAGCGCGTGCTCGGCGAGCTCCGGATGCACTATCCGGAGGCTTCCGCGCTCTGAGCGGGCACGGTGGGGGTGGTCAGTGGTGGCGTTCGACGGCCTGATGAGAGGGGAGTTCGGGAGATGACCGAGGCGAGGAAGCCGGTGCTCTACGTCGTCGTGTGTGCGGCGGGGGTCGCGGGTGGGGTGGGGGAGCTGATCTCCGCCGCGCAGGGGCGGGGGTGGGACGTGGGGGTGGTGGCGACGCCACTTGCCATGGGGTTCATCGATGTTGAAGCGATCGAGGCGCAGACGGGGTACCCGATCCGTTCGGCCTGGCGGAAGCCGGGGGACCCCCGGCCGTTGCCGGATCCGGACGCGATCGTCGTCTCGCCCGCGACTTTCAACACGATCAACAAGTGGGCTGCCGGGATCTCGGACACGCTCGCGCTGGGGATCCTGTGCGAGTCGTACGGGTGGGGGATTCCGGTGGCGGCGCAGCCCTGTCTCAGCTCGGCGCAGGCCGCGCATCCGGCACACGAGGAGAGCCTGGCCAGGCTGCGGCGGATGGGGGTGCGGATCGCGGAGTTCGTGCCCGGGTCGTACAGCTGGACGCGGGTGTTGGAGCTGCTGGAGGTCTGACAGGGGGCCGGCCGCGACGGGATCCAGCCGGGGGCCGCCGGCCCCCGGCGCCGTTCGGCCGGAGGCTGCTACCAGATCAGTGACCGACGACAGTTGATCTTGCTCGGCGGGTCGGCGATACCACCCGTTCTGCTTACCGCGTTCGGCTGACGGGGCATATTGTGTACCCCCGCAAACTACTCCGATGGAAGTCAGTTTCCCGTCACCGTCCGAAAACCTTCTGCGGACCCGCGCCGACTGGGATAGCGTCGAAGCCGTCGGGGGGCCGACACCGAGCAAGGTGTATTCGAACGTCAGTTACCGGGCCGTAGCGGCCCGAGTTGGTCCTGGAGAAAAGCATGCGGAATTCCCCGGAGGAAAGCCGGTCGGACGTCATCGACGATCTGCAGCTCGCGGTCGAATCACTGGCGGCCTTTCCGGCGCGGAACGCGGCCGGCGCGGCGGACGTCATCGAACGGCTGGCGGCGGTCGCCGAACTCTGCCGGTCGGTCGACGTGGTGCTCGACAGCCTGGTCGTCCAGGCGGCCGCCGAAGCCGCCGAGGAGGGTTGGACGGCCGCCCGGATGGCCGCCGAACACTCGGGCTACTACGCCAGGTTGCAGCGTGCGCTGCTCCCCACCGGCGCCGGCGCCGAGCTGACGCAGCAGTGAGCGCGCTGAACCCGGGCGTGCACGTGCTGTCCTGCCCCACCCGGTGGAGCGACGTCGACGAGAACGGGCACATCAACAACGCCCGCCTGGTCGGCTACATCCAGGAGGGGATTTACGACCTGTTCTGCCACCACGCGACCGCCGTGCGGGAATCGCTGTTCCCGTCCGGATTCATTATCGCCCGGCACGAGATCGATTATCTGGAACAATTGCACCACCGTCCCGAGCCGCTGTCGGTGCGGTTGACCGTGGAACGGATCGGGCGGAGTTCCGCCCACGTCGAGGTGAATGTCTGCCGCGAGCCGCTCACCTTTATGCGGGCGCGGACCGTGGTGGTCGCGCGGGACCGGGAATCCGGCCGGTCGCGCAAACTCAGCCAGAACGAGCGGCGCTTTCTGTCGGCGTTTATGTCGGACTCGGTCGCGGATCGGGCGTCGGACCGGGCGTCGGACACGGCGCGTGGCGACACCGTGGTCGCCGTGGCGCAGCCGATGGCGCCGGCCCAACGCGCGGCGTCGCGTACCGGCAGCGGGGTCGGCTCGTCACGCGGCTCGCGCAGACGGGTCCGCGCCTCGGCAGGCTGACCCGCGCGCTCCCGTGCCGGTGACGGCGCGGGCCGGCGGCGTGATCGACAACGGCGTCGATCCGTCCGGCCGGTCCCGGCACCGGCGTCAAGGTTCCGTTCGGCCTCGGGCCCCCGCCGGATTCGCGGGCATCGGCCCGGCCGGACCGCAGTACGCTGAGCAGCGTGGGAACCGGTACGTCCCCCGGCGGTCACGGGCTGCGATGAGGCGGGCCCCTCGGGCCATCGGCCGCCGCCGGCCCGGCCGGATCCCGCCGACCGGAAGGAGGACGCGATGACCATCTCCTGGGAGGACTTCCTCGCCCGTGTCGCGGAGCGCGGCGAGTACCGGGGTGAGGCGGAGGCGGACCATGCCGCCCGGGTCGTACTGGCCCTGCTGGGCGAGCACCTGGTGGGCGCGGAGCGGCTGGACCTCGCCGACGCGCTGCCCGGGACGTACGCCTCGCTGCTCCGGGACGCCCAGCCGGCCGCCGAGCCGCTGACCGCCGAGCGGTTCGTGGAGGCCGTGGTGGGCTGGATCGACGGGGCGACGCCGGCGACGGCGCAGTGGGACATCGGGGCGGTGCTCAGCACCGTGGCCGACCTCGTCCCGGGGGAACTGCTCGACCAGGTGATCGAGCAGTTGCCGGACGGCTACGACCTGCTCTTCGGCCATCCGCTGCCGGCCTGAGGCATCAGACACGCGCCGGGGCGCCCGTGGTGGCCCGGAACAGCCGCGCGCCCGGACCGGTCAGCTCGACCGGTCCGGCGCCCGGGCGCAGGTAGGCGGAGGCGTCCCGGGGCAGGTCGAGGGCGGGGTGGCCGGGGGCGCTCAGCCGGGCGTGGCCCGCGATGCAGAGCAGGATCTGCGGGGTGGGCAGCTCGATCCGGGTGGGGACTGCGGTCGGGTGCAGCCGGGAGAGCCGGAACTCCTCAGCGGGGGAGGGGTATTCGGCTTCCACGGCGCTCACCGGGTGCGCGGTGCGGCGGGCGGGCTCGGCGGCGCGGAAGGACGTGACGGCCAGCAGGCCGGGCACGTCGACGTGCTTGGCGGTGAGCCCGCAGCGCAGCACGTTGTCCGAGTTGGCCGTCAACTCGACGCCCACGCCGCGGAGGTAGTCCGGGAGGGCGGTCAGCGGCAGAGCGCGGCCGCGCCGATCAGCCCGGCGTCGGTGCCGAGTTCGGCGCGGCGCACGTCCAGGCCGCGGACGTACGACAGGGCGGCGTAGCGGTCCAGGTGGCGGGCGAGCGGGGCGAACAGCACCTCCCCGGCGGTGGCGACGCCGCCGCCGACCACCACCCGGTGGAGGTCGACCAGGGCGGCGGTGGCGGCGATCCCGGCGGCCAACGCCTGGGCGGCCCGGTCGAAGGAGGCCAGCGCGATCGGGTCGCCGGCGGCGGCCGCGGTGGCCACGGCGCGGGCGGTGCGGTCCTCGCCGGGCGGCCGCCAGCCCTCGGCGAGCGCCCGGCGGGCGATCGCGGTACCGCTGGCCAGGCCCTCCAGACAGCCGCGGGAGCCGCACGGGCAGGGGTCGCCGTCCAGGTCGACGGTGATGTGGCCGAGGTGCCCGGCGTTGCCGCTGGGGCCCGGCCGGACGGCGCCGTCCAGCACCAGCCCGGCGCCGACGCCGGTCGACACCACCAGGCAGAGCGCGTTGTCGGCGCCCCGGGCCGCACCCTGCCAGTGCTCGGCGGCGGCCATCGCGACGCCGTCCCCGGCGAGGCGGACGGGCAGCGCGCGGGCGGCCACCGCCGGGTGCGCGGCGACCTCGGCGACCAGCGGAAAGCCGCGCCAGCCGGGGATGTTGACCGGGCTGACGGTGCCGTCGGCGAGGTCGACCGGGCCGGCGCTGCCGATGCCGACGGCCGTCACGGCGGCCCAGTCTGGCGTACCGGCGAGCTGGTCCAGCACCTTGTGCACGACGGCGAGCACGGCCGCGCCCGGCTCGCGCGCCGGGGTGGGCAGTTGGAGCCGGTGCCGCAGCCGTCCGGTGCCGTCGACCAGCGCCCCGGCGATCTTCGTGCCGCCGATGTCGACGGCGGCGAACAGGGGGGTGAGCGGCATGGCGGGCTCCAGGAGAGTGGGCGCGGCGCCCCGACCCGGAGGGGCCGGGGCGCCTTTACGGTACGTCGGTCAGCGGGCCGCGGTGAGCCGCAGGGTGACCAGTTCGAACGGCCGCAGCGCCAGCCGCACCGCGCCGTCCTCCACCGTCACCTCGCCGCGGGTGCCGTCCCAGGGCCGTTCCAGCAGGTCGCAGGGCACGGCGCCGGCCAGCGGGAAGGAGGTGGTGAGCCGCCCGCGGGCACGGCCGCCGCCCGCCTCGTAGACCCGGACGACCAGGTCGCCGCTGCGGTCGTCGGCGAGCTTGACCGCGCTGACCACCAGGGCGTCGTTGTCCAGCTCGACCAGCGGCGCGACCTCCTCGGCGCTGCCGGTCACCCGCCGCTCGGGCAGGCCGATCCGGTAGCCCTCGCGGACGGCGTCGGCGATGGTGGCGCCCGGGACGAGCGCGTGGCGGAAGCGGTGCACGCCCTGGTCGGTCTTCGGGTCGGGGAAGCGCGGGGCGCGCAGCAGCGAGAAGCGGACCGTGGTGGTGGTGCCGCCGTCGGCGGCGCGCACGGTGCGGGTGACGTCGTGGCCGTAGGTGGAGGCGGTCACCAGGGCCACGCCCCAGCCGGGCTCGTCGAGGTGGACGAAGCGGTGGTTGCAGGCCTCGAACTTGGCGGCGTCCCAGCTGGTGTTGGTGTGGGTGGGGCGGTAGAGGTGGCCGAACTGGGTCTCGGCGGCGTAGCGCTCGGTGTGGACGTCGAGCGGGAAGGCGGCCTTGAGGAACTTCTCTGTCTCGTGCCAGTCGACCTCGGTGCCGATGTCGAGGCGCTGCTTGCCCGCCCGCAGGGTGAGGGTCTGGACGACGGTGGAGGAGCCGAAGGAGCGGGCGACGCGGACGACGGCGGCGGCGCCGGTGGCGGACGCGGTGAGCGAGTCCACGCCGGTCAGGTCGGTGACGGTGTTGCGGTAGAACTGGTCGACGTCCCAGGCGTCCCACATGTTGGGGAAGTCGGGGTGCAGCTGCAGCAGGTTGGCGCGGCTGCCGGGGGCGACGGTCTCCCGGCCGCCGGCCAGTTCGACGACCGAGCCGATCAGGCCGTCGGCGTCGACCGTGACCTCCAGGAGGCCGTTGCGGAGGGTGAAACCGCCCTCGGGCCGCTCGACTACCGTGCAGCCCGCCTCGGCGCGGGCCACCACGGCCGCCCCGCCGGCCGGGACGGCCGAGCGGGCGTGCGGCGCCGCGTTGAACACCAGCTCGCGCCCGCCCGCGGCCTCCCCGGCCAGCGCCTGCTGGGCGGCGCCGATCAGCGCCTCCAGCTCCGCCGCCAGCGCCGCGTACGTGGCCTCGGCCTCGCGGTGCACCCAGGCGATCGAGGAACCGGGCAGGATGTCGTGGAACTGGTGCAGCAGCACGGTCTTCCAGATCCGGTCCAGCTGCTCGTACGGGTACGCCGCGCCGGTGCGCAACGCAGCCGTGGCGCACCAGAGTTCGGCCTCGCGCAGCAGGTTCTCGCTGCGCCGGTTGCCCTGCTTGGTCCTCGCCTGGCTGGTCAGGGTGGCCCGGTGCAGTTCCAGGTAGAGCTCGCCGACCCAGACCGGCGGGTTCGGGTACTCGGCCTCGGCCTTGGCGAAGAACTCGGCGGGCTTCTCCCAGCGGACGGTGGCCGAGCCCTCCAAGTCCCGCAGCCGGGCGGCCTTGCCGACCATCTCGCGGGTCGTCCCGCCGCCGCCGTCGCCCCAGCCGGTCGGCGCGATCGAGTGCCTGGCCACCCCCTTGTCCTTGAAGTTCCGTGCCGCGTGGGCGATTTCGCTGCCCTTCATGGAGCAGTTGTAGGTGTCCACGGGCGGGAAGTGGGTGAAGATGCGGGTCCCGTCGATGCCCTCCCAGAGGAAGGTGTGGTGCGGGAACCTGTTCACCTGGCTCCAAGAGATCTTCTGGGTCAGCAGCCACCTGGAGCCGGCGTTGCGGATGATCTGCGGCAGACCGCCGGTGAAGCCGAAGGTGTCCGGCAGCCAGGCCTCGTGGTTCTCGACCCCGAACTCCTCCAGGAAGAACCGCTTGCCGTGCACGAACTGACGAGCCATCGCCTCCGATCCGGGCATGTTGGTGTCGGACTCCACCCACATGCCGCCGGCCGGCACGAACCGGCCCTCGGCCACCGCCTTGCGGACCCGCGCGTACACCTCCGGGCGGTGCTCCTTGATCCAGGCGTACTGCTGCGCCTGGGACATGGTGTACAGGAAGTCCGGCTCGTCCGCCAGCAGGGCGGTCATGTTGGCGGTGGTGCGGGCCACCTTGCGCACCGTCTCGCGCAGCGGCCACAGCCAGGCGGAGTCGATGTGGGCGTGGCCGATCGCGCTGATCCGGTGCGCGGACGGGGCGGCGGGTGCGGCCAGTACCGCGGTGAGTTCCGAACGGGCCGCGGCCGCCGTGCCGTTGACGTCCTGGAGGTCGATCGCGTCCAGCGCCCGCTCGACCGCGCGCAGGATCTCCCAGCGCCGGGCGCCGTCCACCGGCAGTTCGGCCATCAGCTCGCCGAGCACCTCGAGGTCCAGCGACAGCTGCCAGACCGTCTCGTCGAAGACCGCGAGGTCCATCCGGGTCAGCTTGTACTGCGGCTGGTCGCCGGCCGTCTCCTGGTCGCCCAACTCGGTGGGCAGGAAGGGGTGGTAGTCCAGGATGACCGGGTTGGCGGCGGCCTCGACGTGCAGCAGCACCGGCTCGCCGCCGGCCGCCGGGGCGGCGATCCGCACCCACTGGTTGCGCGGGTTGAGGCCCTTCACCGGGCTGCCGTCCGGGCGGTAGACCAGGCCCTCGCACTGGAAACCGGGCATGTTGGCGTCGAAGCCGAGGTCGATCAGCGCCTCGACCGTCCGGCCCGCCCAGGCCTCGGGCACGGTGCCGGAGACCGTCAGCCAGCTGGTGCCCCAGGGCGCGCCCCAGGCGTCGCCGACCGCGATCGGGGTGCGCGGCGCGGCCAAGCCCTCGGCGACCGGGACGGGCTCGCCGGGGGCGGTCCAGATGCCGACCTCCAGCGGGACGGACTCGGGGTAGACGGCCGGGAGGATGCGCTCCTCCAGGACCCGCTTGAGGCGGGACTCGACCAGGGTGCGGTCATCGTGCATGTCGGCAGGCTCCGTTGCGTGCTGGGGACGGTTGAAGAGAACGTACGTCGGAGGGGTGGACCACCTCGGTGATGCCGCGCGCGGCCAGGTGTGCCCGGTCCTCGGCGCGTTCGGCGAGCACGGTGGTCGGGCGGGCGCCGGCCTCGGCGAGGCGCATGAAGGCCTCGTACACCGGGCCGCCGGGGCCGCAGAGCGCGCGGCGGGGAGAGGTGACCTCATCGCCGGTGGCGACCACCACGGCGGTGCCGCGCGGCTCGGGCGGCTGCCAGCCGCGACGGGCCTCGGCGGCGGCCTCGGCGAGCCGGGCGCCGGCCGGCTTGACCGTCCCGTCAGTGGTCAACAGGCCGAGGCCGTACTCCAGTTCGGGAAAATCGGCGAGCGAGCGGTCCACGTCGTGCGAGCACCACCAGGTGACGCCCCAGAGGTCCGGGCAGTCCAGCACGGCCTCGACGGTGGCACCGGTGAACCGGGCCGCGTCCTCGGCGGTGATGTGCGGGGCGGGCGCGCCGACCTCCTGCAGCCAGACCGGGCGGGCCGGGTCGTCCGCCCAGGCCTTGGACAGCTCGACCAGGTACGCGGCGTGCTGGGTGGTGGCGGTGGAGTGGGCGCCGTAGCGCTGGGCGGTGCCGTTGAACACCCAGGAGTGCACGGCGGTGGCGGCGCCGAGGCGGGCCGAGTGCCAGGGGGTGAACGGGTGTTCGTCCAGGTACCAGGCCGCGTCGTAGGAGGCGTGCAGGTGCAGCCGCCCGGGTGCGCCCCGCTCGCAGGCGGCGAGCATCCGGCGCAGCCAGGCCTCGACCTCGGCGGGGGTGACCCGGTCCGGGTCGGGGTGCGGGGCGCCGGAGAACTGGTTGATCTCGTTGCCGAGCGTCATCCCGAGGAAGTTCGGCCGCTCGCGCAGCGCCCCGGCGAGGGTGCGCAGGTAGGCGGCCTGGCCGTCGAGGACCTCGGGGTCGGTGAAGAGGTTGCGGCGGTGCCAGGTCCGGGTCCAGGACGGCAGGAAGTCGAAGCTGGACAGGTGGCCCTGCAGGCCGTCCACCGCGACGTCCAGGCCGCGCTCGCCGGCCGCGTCCACCAGGGCGGTCAGCTGTTCGACGGCGCGCGGGCGGATCAGGGCGCGGTTGGGCTGGAACAGCGGCCAGAGCGGGAAGACCCGGACGTGGTCCAGGCCGAGGGCGGCGATGGAGTCGAAGTCGGCGCGCACGGCGTCGAGGTCGAAGTCCAGCCAGTGGTGGAACCAGCCGGCACTCGGGGTGTAGTTGACGCCGAAGCGCGGAGCCTGCGCGGTGGTGGTCATGGAGGGATTCCTCAACTGAACTGTGGCGTAGGGGAGATGGGCTCATCCCTTGACGGCCCCCTGCTCGACGCCCTCGAAGAAGAAGCGCTGGCAGGCGGCGAACACCACGACGATCGGCAGGAAGGCGATCATGGTGCCGGCCGCGATCAGCCGGGGGTTGGCGGAGAAGGTGCCGTTGAGGTACTGGAGCCCGACGGTGAGGGTGTACTTCTGCGGGTCGTTGAGCACGATCAGCGGCCAGAGGAAGTCGTCCCAGGCGCCGATGAAGGTGAAGATGACGATCACGCTGAGCATGCCGCGCACGTTCGGCAGGCCGATGTGCCACAGCCGCTGCCAGACGTTGGCGCCGTCGACCAGCGCGGCCTGGTCCAACTCGGCCGGTACGGCGGCGAACGCGGTGCGCATCAGCAGCACGTTGAGCATCGCGATCGCCCCGGGCAGCGCGACGCCGACCAGGCTGTCGGCCAGGCCGAGGCTGCGCACCAGCACGTACTGGGAGACGATGGTGACCTCGCCGGGCAGGACCAGGGTGGCCAGGAACAGGCCGAGGACCAGCCGGGCCCCGCGGAAGCGCAGCCGGGCGAGGGCGTAGCCGGCCAGGGTGCAGCCGACCACGTTGCCGGTGATGCAGACGGCGGCGACGATCACCGAGTTGAGGGCGTAGGCCCACACCGGGATGGTGTCGGCGACCTTGCCGAAGTTGCCGAGGGTGGGCTGGTCGGGCAGGAAGCTCGGGGTGCGGGAGTAGACGTCCTCGGCCGGCCCCTTGAGGGCGGTGGACAGCTGCCACAGGAAGGGGCCGATCACCAGCAGCAGGACGAGCAGCAGCAGCAGGTAGCGGGCCGCGGTCCGGGCGGGGGAGGGGGTGTGGAGACCGCGCGCGGTCCGCGGGCGAACGGGCGTGGTACGGACGGCGGTTCGGGGTTCGCGGACGGTGGTGACGGTTTTGCGGACGGTGGTCACGAGGTCAGGCCGCCTTCCGGTTCAGCCGCATCAGGAACAGCATCGGGCCGAGGGTGATGACGAACAGCATCAGGCTGAGCGCGGAGGCGTAGCCCAGGTGGCCGTTGAAGCCGCGGCTGTACATCTGGATCAGCATCACCACCGACATGTCGCGGCCGCCGGGGCCGCCCAGGCCGTTGGAGAGCACGTACAGCTCGGAGAAGACGCGCAGCGAGCTCACCGAGATGAGGACGGAGATCAGCACCATGGTCGGGCGCACCCCGGGCAGGGTGACGTGCCAGAAGCGGCGCAGCGGGTTCGCGCCGTCCACGGCCGCCGCCTCGTGCAGCTCGTGCGGGACGTTGGCGAGGGCGGACAGGTAGATGACCATGTAGTAGCCCAGCCCCTTCCAGACGGTCAGGGCGATCGCGCTGAACAGCAGCAGCCAGCGGTCGGTGAGGAAGGCGACCGGGGAGTCGGCGAGGCCGCTCTGCCGGAGCACGCCGTTGACCAGGCCCCGGTCGTCCAGCACCCAGCCCCAGATCAGCGCCACCACGACGGCGGAGGCGATCACCGGCGTGTAGAAGGCGGTACGGAAGAAGGTGATGCCGGGGATGCGGCGCTGGACGAGCAGGGCGAGCAGCAGCGGGAGGACCGTGAGCAGGGGGAGGCAGACCAGCATGAAGACGATGCTGTTGAGCAGGGCGTCGGCGAGCTGGGCGTCGTCGAACAGGCGGCCGTAGTTCTCCAGGCCGGTGAACCGGCCGCCGCCGATCGGCCTGGCGTTGGTGAAGGACAGGATCACCGTGTTGACGGCCGGCCAGAGGTTGAAGACGGCCAGCCAGAGTATCGCGGGGCCGGCGAGCAGCCAGGGAGTGAACCAACGCCGGTGGGTCATGCGGATGCCTTCCTGGGGCTGGGCCTTCCGGGGGGCTTGGGACATGCGCTTCACTCCCCGGTGAGCGGCGGGTGGGGGCCCGCCGCTTCGCCGGTAGGGGCTTCAGGCGTGGCGGGGTCAGCTCTTGAGCAGCTTGTCGCACTGCTCGACCGCGGTGTCCAGAGCCTGCTTGGAGCTGGTCTGGCCGCTGATGGCGAGGGCGAACTGCTGCTTGACGATGGTGCCCATCGCGTCGTCCACCTCGACCGGTTGGATCAGCTTGGCCCTGGCGAGCGAGTCGAAGGCGATCACCTTGGCGTCGCCCGCGTTGGTGCCGTCGCCCTTGCTGAAGAACGGGTCGCCGGCGGAGGCCTTGGTGGACGGGAAGACGCTGGTCAGGTGGGCGAAGGCGGCCTGGTTCTCGGGACTGGTGACCCAGCGGGCGAGGGCGACCGCGGCGGCCGGGTTCCTGGTGTTCTTGGGGATGGACAGGCCCTGGACGTACAACGGCGGGGTGGACATCGCGGGGGAGGCGACGACCTTGGGCGCGAGGGTGGGGTTGTCGGTGGCGAGGCTGGTGATGTAGTTGCCGCCGCCGGTGGTCCAGGCCGCGGTGCCGGCGCTGAAGAGCTTGGAGTTGCCGGCGTAGGTGTCGGTGAGCACCCCGTTCGGCATCAGGCCTTCCTTGAAGGCGTCGCGGTACTTGTCGAGCAGCGCGGCGGCCTCGGGGGTGTTGAAGGTGAAGGACTTGCCGTCGTCGGCCATGATCTTCACGCCGATGTTGTAGAGGTCGCCGAGGCCGGGCTTTCGGCTCATCAGGTAGTCCTGGCCGCCGGACTTCTGCTTCATCACCCGGGCCTGGGCGATGAGTTCGTCCAGGGTGGTCGGGGGCTTCCTCGGGTCCAGGCCGTCCTTCGTGAGGAGGTCCGAATTCCAGTAGTTCACGTCGGTGTTGAGGTACCAGGGGTAGCCGAAGGTGCCCTGGTAGCCGTGGTAGCGGTAGGCCTCCACGCCGCCGGCCACGTACTCGTCGGAGAGCTTGGGGTCGGCCTTGGCCACGTCCAACAGGACGTCCTTCCTGGCGAGCGGGAAGGCGAAGTCCGGCGGGAGGTTGACCACGTCGGGCAGGGTGCCGGAGGCGGCCTGGCTGAGCACCTTGTCGGAGTAGCCCTCGCCGGGCTGGTCGAGCCATTCGACCTCGACGCCCGGGTACTTCTTCTTGAAGCCGTCGATCACGCCCTGCATGTAGTCGGTGAACTTCGGCTTGAGCGCCCAGGTCTGGATCGAGACCTTGCCCTTGACCTCGCCGGTGGCGGCCGCACTCGCCACGCTGTCGCCGTTCTTGCTGTCGCCGGAGCCGAGTCCGCAGCCGGTGAGGGCCGCCGTGGCGAGGGCCGTCGTCGTCAGTGCCGCCCAGATTCTTCGCATGAGGGTCTCCCGGTCCTGGGGTGGGTGGGGGATCGCGCCGAGCTCGGGGTGTGCGTTCTTCGGTTGTGTCGTGTTTCGGATATCGACCAACTAAACCGGTCTAGCTCTGGCAGGGACTATGCTCCCGCCTAAACTTGGCTGTCAAGAGAAGGAGTCGGGTTCCGTGGGCAGACCGACGATCGCCGACATCGCGCGTCAGGCCGGGGTCTCCAAGGGCGCGGTCTCCTTCGCGCTCAACGGCCGCCCGGGGGTCAGCGAGGCGACCAGGGCCCGGATCCTGCGGGTCGCCGAGGAGATGAACTGGCGCCCGCACAGCGCCGCGCGCGCCCTCGGCGGCGCCCGGTCCGACGCCGTAGGCCTGGTGATCGCCCGCCCGGCGCGCACCATCGGCGTCGAGCCGTTCTTCAGCCAACTGCTCTCCGGCCTGCAGGCGGTGCTCTCGGCCAGCTCGGTCGCGCTGCACCTGATGGTGGTCGAGGACACCGCCGCGGAGGTGGAGGTCTACCGGCGCTGGGCCTCCGAGCACCGGGTGGACGGCTTCATCGTGGTGGACCTGCAGGTCAAGGACCCGCGGCTGCCGGTGCTGGACGAACTCGGGCTGCCCGCCGTCGTCCTCGGCGGTCCCGGCAAGGGCGGCGACCAGCTGCGGATCTGGGCCGACGACCGGGAGGCGATGCTCTCGATCGTCGACTACCTGGCCGCCATCGGGCACCGCCGGATCGCCCACCTGGCCGGGCTGCCGCACTTCCAGCACACCCAGCGGCGGATCCGCGCGCTGCGCGACGCCGCGCGCCGGCTCGGGCTGGAGGAGGCGGTGTCGGTGCCCACCGACTTCAGCGACGCCGAGGGCGCGGCGGCCACCCGGACCCTGCTCTCCCGGGCCAGGCGGCCCACCGCGATCGTCTACGACAGCGACGTGATGGCCGTCGCCGGGCTCGGGGTGGCGGGGGAGATGGGCGTCGCCGTGCCAGGGGAGCTGTCCATCGTCTCCTTCGACGACTCGGTGCTCGCCCGAATCGTCCACCCGCCGCTGACCGCGCTCAGCCGGGACACCTTCGCGCTCGGCGAGCAGGTCGCGCGCAGCCTGCTGGAGGCGCTGGACGGCACCGGGCCCGGACGCGACCTGCAGATGCCCACGCCCCGGCTGACCGTACGGGAGTCCACCTCGCCGCCCTCACCCGTGGGTGGGGTTGCTGCGCGAGCCGTTGACACGGGTTCTGAACCGGTTTAGCCTCCTGCGCCGAGGGGGTCCGGCCCTGCGCACTGCCCGCTGTCGTGTCCGCTGTCATGTTCGCTGAATTCCCCCTCTCGATGAGCACCGCCACGCCCGCATGCACCCGGGCCGGCCGCTGCCGGTGGGCCCGGCCCCCACCCACTCCGCTCGATCGGAGCCACCGCATGTCAAGACGTCTCCCCCTGCTGCTCGGCGCCGCGCTCGTGACGACCGCGCTGGGCGTCGTACCCACCGCCGCCCAGGCCACTCCCGGTGCGGCCGCGCCGGTCGTCGCCGCCCCCGGGAACCAGCCGTACGCCTCGTACTGGTACCCCAGCAGCATCCTCGACTGGGACCCGGCCACCGACCCGGACGCCCGGTTCAACCGCTCCCGCGTCCCGCTCCAGCCGCGCACCAGCGATCCGGCCCTGGCCGCGAACCCCAACGCCCGTGCGGGCGAAGGGAAGATCGCCTCGCTGGTCTCCTTCGCTCCCACCTCCAACAACCCCTCCCAGGGATCCGCCGACCCCAACTACTACGCCTTCGGCTATTGGCAGTACGTCGACAAGCTGGTGTTCTGGGGCGGCTCCGCCGGTGAGGGCCTGATCCTCGCGCCGAACCCGACGGTGATCGACGCCGCCCACCGCAACGGCGTCAAGGTCTACGGCACCGTCTTCTTCCCACCCACCGCGTACGGCGGCCGGCTCCAGTGGGTGCGCGACTTCGTCCAGAAGTCCGGCGACCGCTACCCCGTCGCCGACAAGCTGGTGCAGGCCGCCCAGTACTACGGCTTCGACGGCTGGTTCGTCAACCAGGAGACCGGCGGCGGCGATTCGGACCTCGCGACCGACGTGCGCAAGCTGATGCAGTACACCGAGGCGAAGAGCGGCACCGAGTTCATGTGGTACGACGCGATGACCACCACGGGCGCGGTCGACTGGCAGAACGCCCTCACCCCCGCCAACTCGCCCTTCCTGCAGGACGGTCCGAAGCGCACCGCGGACTCGATGTTCCTCAACTTCGGCTGGACGTCCGACGGCCTGGACTCCTCCCGCACGCTGGCCCGGCAACTTGGGCGCAGCGAATACGAGTTGTACTCCGGCGCCGACACCGAGGCGAACGGATACAACACCTCCGTCGACTGGAACACCCTTTTCCCGTCCGGTCAGCCGCACACCGCCTCGCTCGGCCTCTACCGCCCCGAGTGGACCTGGAAGTCCGCCACCGACCGCGCCGACTTCTACGCCAGGGACGCCCGCTACTGGGTCGGTGCCAACAACGACCCGTCCGACACCGACCTCTCCAGCAGCTGGCCGGGCCTGGCGGGCTACGTGGCCGAGTCCTCGCCGATCACCGCCAAGCCCTTCGTCACCAACTTCGACACCGGGCAGGGCGACTTCTACAACGCGGCCGGGGTGCGGGTCGCCACCGGCGGCTGGAACAACCTCTCGCTGCAGGACGTCCCGCCGACCTACCGCTGGGTGGTCGACTCCAGCGGCAGCAAGCTCAGTCCGTCGATCGACTTCGCCGATTCCTACCAGGGCGGCTCCTCGCTGCGGCTGACCGGCACCCTGGACTCCACCAACACCGTGCGGCTCTACCAGAGCAGCCTGCCGGTCGCCGCGAGCACCAGGCTCGACCTGGTGGTCAAGTCCCCGGCCGCCGGCCCGACCAAGCTCAGGGCCGCGGTTTCCTTCACCGACACCCCGGGCAGCTTCACCACCGTGGACGTCGGGGACAACCCCGGCACCGGCTGGGAGCGGCACACGCTCGACCTCTCCCGGTACGCGGGCCGGACCATCTCCCAGCTCGCGCTGCAGGTGGACGGTTCTTCAGGATCGAACCCGGCGTATGACCTGTACGTCGGCCAAGTCGCCCTCTACGACGGGTCGGTGGAGACACCGGCCGCGCCGAGCAGGCTGACCGTCCTCGGCGCGAGCGACGTGACCGCGGGCGCCAGCCAGTCGCTGCGGCTCTCCTGGAGGGCCGCGCCCGGCGGCAACGTCCACCACTACGAGGTGTACCGGCGCAACGCGGACGGCAGCCGCACCTTCCTGGGGGCCACGCCCAACGACGCGTACTTCGTCGGGCGTCTCGACCGGGCCGGCGGCGAGGCCGCCACCACGCTGGACGTCGAGGCGGTGTCCACCACCTACGGGCACTCCAACGTCGCCTCGACTGTGGTGAGTTGGAACGGCACGCCACCCTCGGGCTCGACCGACCTGGCGCTGAACCGTCCGGCCACCGCCTCCGGTCAGTGCAACGCCTACGAGGGGCCGGCCAAGGCCGTCAACGGCAGCGTCGGCGGCGGGACCAGTGACAAGTGGTGCACACTGACCCCCGCCAAGTGGCTCGAGGTGGACCTCGGTTCGGCGAAGAAGCTGGACGAGTTCGTGGTGAAGCATGCTTCGGCGGGCGGCGAGAGCGCCTCCTACAACACCCGGGACTTCTCCATCCAGGTCCGCTCGAGGACCAGCGACCCGTGGACGACGGTCGCCACCACGACCGGCAACGCCGCGGGCGCCACCACCCACCCGGTGAACACCACCGCGCGCTACGTCCGGCTGGTCATCACCAAACCCACCCAGAGCACCGATCCGGCCGCCCGCATCTACGAGTTCGAGGCCTGGGGCGTGTAGCCCCGCCCGCCTTCCCGGAAAGGAACCATGCCCGTGCCGGTCACCACCATCACCGCCGTCGAGAGCACCGACCTCTTCGTCGGCCCCGAGGAGGCCCCGCGCCAGATCCTGCGGGTGGCCGTCGAGGGCCCGGCCGCCCGGATCACGGTCAGCGGAGCGGGCGTTCACGGCGAGGCGACCGGCACGGGGCTGGTCGAAGTCCCCCTGGAGATCACCGGAGCCTCCCCGGGAGACCGACTTCCGGTGACCGTCCGGGTGTCGTCCGTCTCGGAGGATGCCCTGGTGGAGGTCGCGGAGCCGGGCTGGACGATGTTCCTGGTCTCCCACTTCCACTACGACCCGGTGTGGTGGAACACCCAGGCCGCCTACACCTCCCCCTGGGAGCTGCTCTCCGCCGACGCCACCACCCGTCCGCTCTGGGAGCGCAACGGCTTCGCCCTCGTCGACGCCCACCTGGACCTCGCCCTGAGGGACCCGGTGTACAAGTTCGTGCTCGCCGAAGTCGACTACCTGAAGCCGTACTTCGACCAGCATCCGGAGCGCCGCGAGACGCTGCGGATGCTGCTGGAGCGCGGGCAGGTCGAACTCGTCGGCGGCACCTACAACGAACCCAACACCAACCTCACCGGCGTCGAGACGACCATCCGCAACATCGTCCACGGCATCGGCTACCAGCGCGACGTCCTCGGCGGCGACCCGCGAACCGCCTGGCAGCTCGACGTGTTCGGGCACGACCCGCAGTTCCCCGGCCACCTTGCCGCGGCCGGCCTCACCGGCAGCGCCTGGGCCCGCGGGCCGTTCCACCAGTGGGGCCCGATCCAGAAGAACTTCCGCGAAGGCAAGGACGACGCCCGGGTGATGCAGTTCCCGAGCGAGTTCGAATGGATCGCGCCGGGTGGGGAGGGCGTGCTCACCCACTACATGCCGCACCACTACTCGGCCGGGTGGTGGATGGACTCCTCGTCCGACCTGGCCGCCGCCGAGCAGGCGGTGTACGAGCTGTACCGGAAGCTCAAGCCCGTGGGAGCGACGAAGAACCTGCTGCTGCCGGTGGGGACGGACTACACCCCGCCGAACAAGTGGGTCACCGAGATCCACCGCTCCTGGGCCGCCAAGTACCTGTGGCCGCGCTTCGTCTGCGCCACCCCGCGGGACTTCCTGGACGCCGTCCGGGCCGAACTCGCCACGCTCGGGCGCCGACCCAGCCCGCAGACCCGCGACATGAACCCCGTGTACACCGGCAAGGACGTCTCGTACATCGACACCAAGCAGGCTGGGCGCGCGGGTGAGGTCGCGGCGGTGGACGCGGAGAAGCTGGCCACGCTCGCGGTCGTGAACGGGCTCGGGAGCTATCCGGCCGCCGCGCTCGACAAGGTGTGGCGCCAACTCGCCTACGGCGCACACCATGACGCGATCACCGGCTCCGAGTCGGACCAGGTGTACCTGGACTTGCTGGGCGGCTGGCGGGAGGCGTACGACCTGGCGTCGGCCGTCCGGGACGCGGCGCTGGACGCGCTGACGGCGCGCATCTCGACGGTGGGGGCCGGGTCGGCGGTGGTGGTGACCAATACCCTTTCGTTCGACCGGACGGACCTGGTTACGGTCGAACTCCCTTGTGGTGCACCGCCGGTGCGGGTCCTGGACGAGGCGGGCTGGCCCGTGCCGAGCGCCGTCGACCGGGGAACGCTGCGGTTCCTCGCCGAGGACGTTCCCGCGCTCGGCTGGCGCACCTGGCGGCTGGTCCCCGGTGAGCCTGCTGACGCCTGGACCGCGACCGCGGGTGCCACGATCACCAACGGGCGCTACCGGGTGACGGCCGACCCGGCGCGCGGTGGCGGGCTCAGCTCGGTCCACGACCTAATGCACGAACGGGAGTTGATCCAGGAGGGCCGCCTCGGCAACGAGCTTCGGGTGTACGAGGAGTATCCGCAGCACCCCGACTTCGGAGAGGGCCCCTGGCACCTGGTGCCGAGCGGTCCGGTGCTCGGCTCGGGAGCAGTGGCGGCGGAGGTCCGCCGGGAGACCGGCCCGCTCGGCGAGCGGCTGGTGATCGGGGGGACGGTCGACGGCGTCCGCTACGAGCAGACGGTCACGCTGTGGCGCGGCCTGGACCGGGTGGACTGCCGGACCAGGGTCGTCGACTACTCCGGCGCCGACCGGCTGCTGCGGCTGCGCTTCCCGGTGGACGTCCCCGGCGGACTCCCGGTCAGCGAGGTCGCGGGCGCGGTCATCGGACGCGGCTTCGCGATGCCGGACGTCGACTCGGCGCAGGCGCCGTGGACCCTGGACAACCCGGCCAACACCTGGTTCGGCCTGGGCGCCACCGCGCGGACCGTGCTCACCGACGCGGCGGGGGGCGTCGTCGGCTCGCGGGCGCTCGGGGTGGCGGAGGTGATCGTGCCATCCCTGGACGACGCGGCCGAGGCCCGCCCGCTGGTGGTCGCCCTCGCCCGGGTCGGGGTCACCGCCACCACCTCGGCGGCGGACTGGGCGCGGTACGGCTGGCTCGATGTCGACTCCAATCTGCCGGACTTCCGGATCGTCGTCGGCGGTCCGGAAGTCAACGAGGCTGCACGGGAGTTGATCGAGCGTGCGGGGGAGGAGTACGCGGCCGTGCTGAAGGCGCACGGTGCGGTGTGGGTGCCGGCGCTGACACCTCTCGCCGAGGTGTGGCGGCCGGACGCGGACCTGCGGGACCTCCGTGTCCTGCCCGCGCTGGTCGTGTCCGACGTTCCGGCGCTGGTCGACGACCTCGCGGACGCGCGGATCACCGCGGTCTGCCCTTCCTCTGTCGCGGACCAACTCGCCGACCACACCGTGGCATTGCTCAGCTTCGGCCTCCCCGGCTTCGCGGTGGACGCCACCGGCGCGCTGCACCTGTCGCTGATGCGCTCCTGCACCGGCTGGCCGTCCGGCGTGTGGATCGACCCGCCGCGGCGCTCCCTGCCGGATCAGGCGTCCTTCCAACTCCAGCACTGGACACACGAGTTCAGCTACGCCCTGGTGGGCGGGGATGGCGACTGGCGGGACCAGACGCTGCCCGCCCGGGGGCAGGAGTTCAACCACCCGCTGTACGCGCGGATCGTGGACGCGCAGGACGGGCCGCTTCCGGGCACCCTGTCCTGGCTGCGGGTCGAACCGCAACGCCAGGTGCTGCTCGGCGCGCTCAAACCGGCCGGGAACCCCATCGCGCACGGCTCGGCTCCGTCCGAGCGGAACGACGACCTCACCGTCCGGCTGGTCGAGTCCACCGGCCTCGGGCGGACGGCGCAGCTCGGCGGGGCGCTCGGTCTGGAGCGGCTGCGGCACGCCGATCTGCTGGAACGGCCGCTCGGCCCGGCCGACCTGGGCCTCGCCGGCGCGCAGATCGCCACCCTGCTCTCGGCTCCTGCGATGGCTGCAGCCCCGGCCGACGGCCCGGTTCTCGGCCCGGCCGCCGAACCCGCCCAGCCCGTTCACGCCCGCTACTGGCTGCACAACCGGGGCCCGGCCCCGCTCGGCTACCTGCCGGTGTCGGTCGGCGCCTCACCCGGGCTGCTGCGAACGGCCGGGGAGGCGGTGACGTTCTCGGTCGCCCTGTCCTCGCAGCTGCGGGACGCGGCGGTCGAGGGCACGGCCGTGGTGCTGCCACCGTCGGGCTGGGCGACCAGCCTCGGCAGCCGCCCGTACCGTCTGGAGCCCGGCGGCCACTTGCGCTTCCCGGTCACCCTCACCCCGACGGCGGACGCCGAACCCGGGCTGCACTTCGCCGCCGTCCGGATCGAGCACGACGGCCAGCAGATCGAGGACGTGGTGACGATCGCCGTCGGTGATCTGCCCGAGCTGCTGCCCGTCGCCGGGGACGCCCCGGAGGACTGGACGGCCGCCCAGGGCACCAAGGCCGCGACCGGCCGGGACACCGGCCTGGACCTCGCCGTCTCGGACGAGGTCCTGCGCGTCGCCCCCGGCGGACGCGCCGCCCTCGGCCTCACCCTCACCAACCGCACCCGCGGCGAGATCCGGGGCGAGCTGCAACTGGTCTCCCCGTGGGGCACCTGGGAGGCGATCGCCGATCCCGTCCGCGGCTTCGCCGTGCCGGCCGGCTCCTCCGTGACCGTCGACTTCGCCATCGCCGCCCCCGAGGCCATGGACCCGGGCTCGTACTGGGCACTGGCCAAGGTGATGTGGTTCGGCCGCTGTCAGTACGCACCGACCGTCGCCCTGGTGGTGGAAGCATGACGCTCGGCCTGCTCGACGGGCAGCCGCTTCCGCGCACCGGCCTCGACCAGCGCCTCGCCGCACTCCGGAACGGCCCACGCTCCACCGCGCTGCCTCGGCCCGGCAGTTCGGAGGACCGCCAGCTGATCAGGTGGGTCGCGCAGGTACTCCTCACCGAAGCCCTCTGCGAGGCGGTCGCCGCCGAACGCGGGCTGCCCGTCGCCGAGTCCGCCCCCGCCCGACTGGACCAGCAGGCCGCCGTCGAACTCGGCTCCATCACGGCGGCTGCCTACGAGGGCAGCGCCGCCGTGCGGGTCGTCTACGACTCCGTGACCGCCGATGTCGAGCCGTCACCCGCCGACATCGCCCACTACCGAACCCTGACCACCCGCCCGCCGGCCACCCGTTGGCACCTCGCCCTCCCCGACGGCGGTCTCGAGGCCGATCCCGACACCCTCCCGACCGCCCTCGCGGAGGCCCTCCGCGCCGCCCCGCCGGGGGAGTGGGTCACCGTGGGCCCCTGGAAGGCGATGCTCCTCGCCACCCTCACCATCCCCCGGACCCCCGACCCCACCCCCGCCCTCCGCGCAGCCGCCCGCCGAACCGCCTTCGTCCGCTGGCTCGACCACGAACGCGCCCAACGCCTCACCTTGGTGGAGGGTTTGGAACACCCCGGCGACCCGGCCCAACCCGACAACCACCACCGCCACTGAGGAGGGGCGCCCGAGTTGGTCCCCGTCGATCGGTCCCAGCCGAGGCGGGGGCTTGCCGGGCGCCTGGCGCGGACGGTGAAAAAGGGATGGAGGGGATGGTGATCCAGCTGATAGCTTCTCAGCCGACCGTGACACCGCCCGAGGAGGTGAGACCCGTGAACGCTGTACCGATATGGGTGCTCCCCCTTGCTGTCACGACTGGCGACTGACGTAGCTCTCGCCGGGAGCGCCCCCTTGCAAGGCACTCTCGAAGGGCAACTGCCATGAACGCTTTCCTCTTCACCACCAAGTCCACCGCCGACGGCATCCTCGAACGCGAGTTCACCGTCAACGGCGTCCCCGGTGTCCTCTGGTCCCCCGAGCCCGGTGCGGACGGCGCGGACGACGTGGACCGTGCGCCGCTGGTCCTGCAGGCCCACGGTGGCGGCAACCACAAGAAGCACCCCGCGATGTCGGGCCGTGCCGCACGCCTGGTGCGCGGCTGCGGCTACCACGTGGCCGTCCTCGACGCGCCCGGTCACGGCGACCGGCCGCGCACCGAGCACGACGAGCAGGAGATAGCCGCCCTGTTCGCGGCCCGGGCGGCCGGCGAGCCGGAGGGCCCGATCGTGGTCCGCTACAACGACCACCTGGCCAGGACCGCCGTCCCCGAGTACCACGCGCTGCTGGACGCCCTCCAGCAGCTGCCGGAGATCGGAACCGACGGGCCGGTCGGGTTCTGGGGCATCAACATGGGCACCGCGATCGGTGTCCCGTTCGTGGCCGCCGAGCCCCGGATCACGGCCGCGGTCTTCGGCCAGCACTGGCCCGACGTGCTGGCCGAGTGCGCGAAGCGGATCACCATCCCGATCGAGTTCGACCTCCAGTGGGACGACGAGCACATCTCCCGCGAGGAGGGCCTCGCACTGTTCGACGCCTTCGCCTCGACGGAGAAGTCCCTGCACGTGAACTCGGGCAGGCACAAGGAGCTGCCCCGGTTCGAGCTCGACAGCGCGGTCCGGTTCTTCGCCCGGCACCTCGGCCGGGTGGTGAACGCTTCGGCGTGATGCGCGATCTGACGTCTCGCCGATGAGCACGCGCCACTGTGGTGGGCCGATGTCAACGATCAGGCAGGTCCAGGTCACCTTCGACCGCGCAGAACCTGAGCGCGTCGCCCGCTTCTGGTGTGAGGTGCTGGGGTACGTCGTACCGAAGCCGCCGGAGGGGTTCGCCAGTTGGGCCGATTACGAGAGTTCCCGTTCTCCTGGGGAGCGGGGTTCATGGTTCGCCTGCAGCGATCCCTCGGGGGTCGGTCCACGACTGTATTTCCAGCGCGTTCCCGAAGGGAAGGTCGTCAAGCACCGGGTGCACCTCGACGTGCGGGTCGGTACGGGGCTCGTGGGTGAGGAGCGCCTGGCCGCGCTTGAGGCCGAGTGCGAGCGAGTGGTCGCGCTGGGTGCGGTACGGCTGCAGCTGCTGTATGACGGCCACGATTCCTGCATCGTGATGCAGGACATCGAGGGCAACGAGTTCTGCCTGGACTGAGGATCCTCTGGGAGGCCGCTTCGGTCCACGGAGCGAAGCGGCCGCGGTGAGCTACACCGCCTGAACCACGGCTACGGCGGCCGCGCTGAACGCACGGACGCGGGCGGTGGCGCCGTCCGTGTGCCAGACCAATCCCCACTCGACCGGCTCGGCGTCCGTAAAACGCACGTACGCGACGTCCGGACGGGCGAAGTACCGTCTGGCGTGCGCCCCGACCACGAAGACGCCCTCCCCGGCGCCCACGAGCGTGAGCGCCTCGTTGAACGTCATGGCCTCCGCCTCCAGCACGGTCACCCGGTTCAGGTCCGCCGCTGACAGGGCCTCGCGGCGGGCGTACGGATGCCCGGCCGGCACGGCGAGCATCCGCGCCTCGCGCACCAGGACCGGCCCCAGGACGACGTCCTCGGCTCCTAGCGGATGGAGGGTCAGCGCGAGATCGACCGTCCCGACGCGCAACCACGGTAGGACGTCCGGCAGTTGGGCCTCACGGAGTTGGACGTCGCAGTCGGGGTGCCGGTCGCGGAACTCCTGCGCGACGCCGACCAGCAGCTGGCCGGCTGCCGGTCCGGTGAAGGCGACCCGCAGCCGTCCGCTCAGGCCGCGCCCCGCGTCGACGGCCCGCGTGACCGCCGCGGTGATGCGGGACCACGCGGGCCGGAGTTCCTCGTAGAGGTCCCGCCCCACCGGCGACAACTCCGCCCGGCGGCTGGTCCGGTGGAACAGTGGGACGCCGATCCGGCGCTCCAGCTTGGCGATCGTCTGGCTGATCCGCGCCGTGGAGACGTGCAGCCGTTCGGCGGTGCGCCCGAAGTGCAGTTCCTCGGCGAGGGTGAGGAACGCCTCCAGCTCGTGCCGCTCCAGCATCCCGCCCCTCCTTCATTCGCTTCCATCGTTAACCGTGGCTTCACGATCGTGGCACGAACGCGCATTGATGATCCACACAGCCCACAGCATGATCAGAGCTGTCGGAAGCACAGACCCTCGGAGGAACCCACCATGTACGTCACCCGCGACCGCGCCCTGACCGCCCCGGCCCACGACACCGCCGCGGTCGTCGCCGAGCTCCGGGATCGCGCGGAGATCATCGACGCGCTCTACCGCTTCGGCCTCGGCCAGGACCTCAAGGACAAGGAGCTGTTCGCCTCGGCCTTCGCCGTCGACGCCGAACTGGACTTCCGCCCGGCCGCCGCGAAGTGGGGCGCCGAGCCGCCGCTGATGTCCGGACGGGACACCATCGTCAGCACCATCCTGGCCATGTTCACCGGCCGGGTCGACACCACCCACCAGGTCACCAACCCGCGGATCACCGTCGACGGCGACACCGCCCGCCTCACCGCCCTGGTGGAGGCCCAGCACCTGCTGATCGCCGACCCCGCCACCCACGCGCTGCTGAAGAACCCATACGACGTCGAACTGGTCCGCGACGGCGACCGCTGGGTCATCCGGCGGATGCGCATCGACAACACCTGGTTCGCCGGCGAGCCCAGCGCCATCTTCGGCTGACCGGGCCGGCCGGGCTGACCGGGCTGACCGGGCTGAGTGGGCCTACAGGGCTGACACGGTTGACCGGATCGTTCCGGATCGGGCCCCGATGGTGTCTTCAACCGGCGGGCCCGGGCCCGCCAGGATCGGGGCATGAACAGAGCACTCCTCGTCATCGACGTCCAGGAATCCTTCCGCCGGCTGGAGAAGTGGGCCGCCGTCTCCAACCCCGATATCGTCGGCCAGGTGAACAAGCTGGTCGCACGCGCCCGCGCCGAAGGGGACCTGGTCATCTGGTTCCTGCACGCCGACGCGGGCAGCGGGACGGTCTTCGACCCCGCCCTCGGGTACGTTCGGATGATCGACGGGCTGGTGCCCGCCGAGGGCGAGCCCGTCATCACCAAGACCTCCCACAACGCGTTCACCACCACCAACCTGCAGCAGCAGCTCACCGAGCGCGGCATCCGCGAACTGACCGTCAGCGGCATTCGCACCGAGCAGTGCTGCGAGACCACCACCCGGGTCGCCTCCGACCTCGGCTACGACGTCACCTTCGTCACCGACGCCACCGCGACCCACCCGATCGAGCACCGGGACGCGCCGCCCGGGCGCAGCCTGGCCGAGATCCTCGCGGACCCGCGCACCCTCTCCACAGAGGAGATCACCGCCCGCACCGAGTACGCGCTGTCGGGCCGCTTCGCGAGGATCGCCACCGTCGAGGAGCTGACCGGATCGTGACCCGGGTCGTCTTCCTGCTGGTCCCGCAGCTGCAGCTGCTGGACCTCGCCGGGCCCGCCCAGGTCTTCTCGACCGCGGCCGATCTGGGGCTCGGGTACGAGATCGGCTACGTGGCCGAGCAGGAGGACGTCCCGACGGCGCAGGGGCTGCCGCTGCGGGCCGCCACCGAGTGGCCGCCGCTGTCGGCCGGGGACCTGGTCGTGGTCCCCGGCTGGCGGGAGTCGACGGTCCGGGGCGACGGGGGCCCGTCCCCCGCGGCGCTGGAGCGGCTGGCCGCCCACCACGCGGCGGGCGGGACGGTCGCCAGCATCTGCACCGGTGCGGCCGCGCTCGGCCGCGCCGGGCTGCTGGACGGCCGCCGCTGCACCACCCACCACGACGCGCAGGACGAACTCGCGGCCCGCCACCCCGGGGCGTACGTGGTGCGCGACGTGCTCTACGTGGTGGACGGCCGGGTGGTCACCTCGGCGGGCATCGCCAGCGGCATCGACCTCGCGCTGCACCTGGTCGCGGGCCGGCACGGGCCCGCGGTGGCCGCCCGGATCGCCCGCGAGATGGTCGTCTACGCCCGGCGCAACGGCGACGAGCAGCAGACCAGCGCGATGCTCCGGCACCGGGCCCACCTCGTCGACGCCGTCCACCACGTGCAGGACCTGATCGACGCCCGGTTCACCACCCGGCTGCGTCTGGCGGAGCTCGCGGCCGCGTCCGGCGTCAGCGAACGCACCCTCACCCGCCACTTCACCGAGGCCACCGGCCTCACTCCGCTGCGCTACCAGCAGGAGCTGCGGCTGGAACGCGCCGAACACCTGATCTCCCACGGCGCGACCGCCGAGGCCGCCGCCCGAGCCGTGGGCTTCCAGGACGCCCGAATGCTCCGCCGCCTGCGCGCGCGAACCTGAGGCGCCGCAACTCCTGGTGAAACAAGGACACTTGTCGCCATGCCGTGCTGGACAGCCGTTCCGCTCGTACTCGGCCGATCCCCGCTTCGGAATGTGGGCGGTCCAGCGCAAGGACACCGGTGTGGTCGCCGGGACGGTGCTGCTGGTGCCCATCCCGGAGGGCGACGGCGAGATCGAGGTCGGCTGGCACTTCCACCCCGACAGCTGGGGCCAGGGCTTCGCCACCGGAGCCGCCCGAGGCGCCGTCACCAAGGGCTTCGCCGATGGCCTACCGGAGATCCACACCGTGGTCCGGCCCGACAACGAGCCCTCCCCGGCCGTGTGCCGTCGGCTCGGCATGACGCCCCGCGGCCGGACCGGCCGCTGGTACGGCATGGAACTGGAGTGCTTCCACCTGCCGCGCCCGTGAGTGTACGGTTCCCGCCGGTACGGTCGAACGCATGTTGCGTCCTGAAAGCTGGTCCAGGCTTGCGGGTGGGAGTCCCGTCCGGGTAGACACCGGAGTGAGCGGCACGTCGATGCGGACGCTGGCGAATCTGTATCTGCACTACGCGTTCGACATGTGGCTGGCGCGGGAGTTTCCGCAGGTCACGTTCGAGCGCTACTGCGACGATGCGGTGATCCACTGTGGCAGCGAGAGGCTGGCCCGCCGGGTGCGGGATGCTCTCGCACAGCGATTGGCGCAGGTCGGTCTGGAGTTGCATCCGGACAAGACACGCATCGTGTACTGCAAGGACGCCGACCGGCGCGGCTCGTACGAGCACACGTCGTTCACGTTCCTCGGGTACACGTTCCGGCCCAGGCTGGCCAAGAACCGGTTCGGGAAGCACTTCGTGAACTTCCTGCCCGCGGTCAGCAAGGAGGCGATCAAGGCGATGGGCAAGGAGATCCGTTCCTGGCGCGTCGCCTGCCGCAGTGACAAGTCCCTGATGGACCTTGCGCGGATGTTCAACAGCATCGTGCAGGGATGGATCAACTACTACGGGCGCTTCTACAAGTCCATGTTGTATCCGCTCCTGCGGCGCATCAACGACCTGTTGGTGCGCTGGGCCTGCCGGAAGTACAAGCGACTGCACCGCCGCGAGAAGCGGGCGAGGGAACTGCTGGCGGGCGCCGCCCGCCGCTACCCGAACCTGTTCGCGCACTGGCGGTTCGGCCTCAAACCCGACGGCTGGACGATGGGAGCCGTGTGAGCCGAGAGGCTCCCGCACGGTTCTGCGAGCGGCGGCGGGTGAGATTCCCGCCGCCGACTCTCCGTGTCGTCCTGTGCCGGTCGGTGAGCAATGCCAGGAACGCCTTGGCGGCGGTCGGGGAGATCCTCGGCGAGCTGGGGCTGGAGCTGCACCCGGACAAGACGAAGGTGGTAGACCTCAGAGAGGGCCGGGAAGGAGTCGACTTCCTCGGCTGCCACTTCAGAGCCCGCTTCTCGGGCGAGGTGTGGGAGAAGTACCGCAAGGTCCGCTTCTACCTGCACCGTTGGCCCTCACAGGCGGCGATGAAGCGACTCCGGGACAAGGTCCGCGAGCGGGCCGACCGCCGTCGGTCGGGATGGGACATCCGTGAGGTGATCGCGGAGTTGAATCCGATCCTGCGCGGCTGGGGCGCCTACTTCCGAACCGGGAAC
>NZ_JBSFGK010000056.1:0-51739 GCF_053596495.1 Kitasatospora sp. NPDC001683 | reverse complement strand
CCCGGCCCGCCTCACGGTCGGCCCTCACCCGCTCGTGCTCGCGCTCCAGGTGCTTCAGGCGGCGGGACTTGGCGTGCCACTCCCGTCGGGAGCGGCAGCCTCCCCCCGCGAGGCTGCCCCGCCCGGTGGGGGTGTCCGGGACCCGTGTCGGGCCGACACCGGCCGACCGGCCGGGGCCCGAACGAAGCGGCCGGGCGGCGGAACGCACCGGCGAGAAGAACTCTGCACGACGAACACGTGACAGTTCGACGTTCCGGGGGGTTGTGAGACACTTCCGTCCGTCTCAACGCCATGACCTGGGGTTTGGGACGCCAGGCCGCTGAGGTTGGAGAAGGGGAGACACCGAACGGCCGGACCGGGCGCGCACCCTCCCGCCCACTCCACCGTCGTCCCGTCCCGCGAGTCATGGAGGGTCGCAATGGCTTCCGCCTGGAAGGACCTGCCCGAGGAGCTGTCCGCGCCCGCCCGACTGCTGGCGGAGGAGCTCAGGACGATCAAGGACGCCGCCGGACTCTCGCTGTCCGAGCTGGCCGGCCGCACCCACTACAGCCGGGCCTCCTGGGAGCGCTGGCTGAACGGCAAGCGGGTGATCACCGAGCAGGCGCTGGAGGCGCTGGTCGGGGCGGTGGACTGCGACCCGGCGGCGCTGCGGTGGCTGTGGCGGCAGGCGACGGAACCCGTCGCCGAGGAGCCCGCCCCGGTCGAGGCGCCGTCCGGGGAGACCGGGGCGGCGACCGACGAACCGGCGGAAGAGCCGGAGGACGGATCGGCTGCCGAGGAGCCGGTGTCGGCGACCGACGGCGCCTGTGAGCCCGTCCCGGTCGAGCCCGCCGTGGCGTGGTGGCGGCGCCCGGCGGCGCTGGTCTCCGGCGCGGTGGTGCTGGCGCTGCTGCTGGTGCTGGTCGGTCTGCGGGTCAGCCGGCACGACTCCCGGGCCTCGGCGGCCGACGGCCCGGCCGCGACCGCGCCGACCGCCGCCAAGCCCGCTCCGTCCGAGCCCGCCTGCCAGGCGGTCGGCTGCGCCCACAAGGACCCCAAGACCACCGGCTGCGGCAAGGACGCCCGGACCCTGCAGACCCAGGTCATCGGCAAGGTGGTCGTCTACCTCCGGTACAGCCGGACCTGCCAGGCCGCCTGGGCGGCGATCACCGAGGGCGAGCCCAAGGACTACGCGGTGATCACCGACAGCACCGGGGACAGCGAGACCGCGCTGATCCACTGGGGCTACGACAACTACTCGGCGATGCTGAACGCGGCCGGCCCGTCGATCGGCTTCCAGGTCTGCGGCTACCAGCCCGCCGGACACGACTGCACCTCGACCGTCGCCGACCTGGCCTCGGTGGTGGCCTCCACCCCGATCCCGATCGGCCCCGCCTCCCCGCCCCCGGGCGCCGGGTCCGGCCCGGCCGCGACGGCCGCCACGCCCAGCGACTCGGCCGCGCCGCAGGCTCCGCCCACCGACCAGCCGTCGCCCAGCCCGTCCGCTCCCCAGGGTCCGCCGGACAGGACTTGAGTCGCGCCTAGTCGAGGTAGCCGCGCAGCTGCTCGGAGTAGGCGTGGTCGCGGAGCTTGACCAGCGTCTTGGACTCGATCTGGCGGATCCGCTCCCGCGTCACGCCGAACACCGCGCCGATCTCCTCCAGTGTGCGCGGGCGGCCGTCGTCCAGCCCGTAGCGGAGCTGGACGACCTGGCGCTCCCGCTCGCCGAGGGTGGCCAGCACGGCGTCCAGGTGCTGGCGCAGCAGCAGGAAGGTCGCGGACTCGGCGGGCGAGGCGGCGTCGGCGTCCTCGATCAGGTCGCCGAGCGCGACGTCGTCCTCCTCGCCGACCGGGGTGTGCAGCGAGATCGGCTCCTGGGCCAGCCTGAGCAGTTCGCGCACCCGCGCCTCGGTGAGCTCCAGGGCGGTGGCGATGTCGGCCGGGCTCGGCTCGAGGCCGCGCTCCTGCAGCAGGGCGCGCTGCACCCGGACCACCCGGTTGATCAGCTCGACCACGTGCACCGGCACCCGGATCGTCCGGGCCTGGTCGGCCAGCGCCCGGCTCATCGCCTGCCGGATCCACCAGGTCGCGTAGGTGGAGAACTTGTAGCCGCGGGCGTAGTCGAACTTCTCCACCGCCCGGATCAGTCCCAGGTTGCCCTCCTGGATCAGGTCCAGCAGGGTCAGGCCGCGGCCGACGTAGCGCTTGGCGACGGACACCACCAGGCGCAGGTTGGCCTCGATCAGCCGACGCTTGGCGATCCGGCCGAGGACCACCAGGGTGTCCAGCTCACGGGCCAGCGGATCGGGCGGCGGCGGGTCACCGTCCAGCCGCTCCTCGGCGAACAGGCCGGCCTCGATCCGCCGGGCCAGTTCGACCTCCTCGGCGGCGGTGAGGAGTCGGATGCGGCCGATTTCGCGCAGGTACTGGCGCAGCAGGTCGGCGGCCGGGCCGCCGCCCTCGGACGACTCCGGTGACTCGGGCGGCCCGTCGTCCTCGGCCTCGGGTTCGGGTCCCGGTTCCCCGGGCGGCGCATCCGACTCGGCTTCCGGGTCCGGGCTGTCGGGGTGGCCCTCCGGCAGCTCCTGGGCGGGGATCCGCGCGCCGTCCGGGGGCGCGGCCCCGGCCCGGCCGTGGTCCGTCTGCTGTTCCCCGGGCGGCGGTCCGGCCGGGTCGGCTCGTCTGGTGGCGGTGGTCGCTGCGGCAGGGCCTCGGTCCACGGGCATCCCCTCGGGGCGGGCGCGACTCTGGCGGACCCGCGCTGTACGGAGGTGGGACGCCCTCCAGTGTGGGGTACGCCACGCTCCGTGGCCGAGACTCGTGCGCCGACTTTCTGCGCAGGACTTCCAGGACTTTCAGCGCTTACCGGGGCTCACAGCGCCGCCGCGCCCCGGCTGCGGAGCTGCTGCCCGTACTGCTGGAGCTGCCACAGCTCGGTCTGCACCGCGTGCAGCTGCTCGGCATCGGCCCGGTGCCCGAGCCGCTGGAGGTAGCCGCGGACCTCGGCGATCCGGCGGTCGACGGCCAGCAGGCGCAGCTTGACCAGGAACTCGCCCGCGTAGACCGCGTCCGCCTTGCGCAGCGAGCGCACCGGCTCGACGGTCAGCTCGGTCACCAGCGAGCGGACCTGGTCGTCCGGGGCCGCCTCGCGCACCGCGCTGGTGAAGTCGGGCAGGGTCGCCCCGTACGCGGCGCCGCCGGCCTTGGCGATGGCCTGCCGGACGGCGGTGTACGGCGGGGTCGGGAACTCGTCGTCGCCGTAGTGGTCGAAGGCCGGGCTGACCAGGTCCGGGTGCTGCAGCGCCAGCTTGAGCAGCTCGCGCTCGACGAACTGGGCCGGGTCGCGCGGGTTGAGCCGGAACGCGGGCCGGGCCGGGCGGGGCGCCGCGACGGGCTGCTCGGTGCGCCGCTGCTGGCCGTTGCCGCGGGGGTTCTGCTGCTTCTCCCGCTCCCAGCGGGCCAGCTGCGAGATCCGGCGCACCACGAACTGCTCGTCGCCGGGGTTCACACCGAGCATGCCGGCCAGGCGGATCGCGTAGCCGTGCCGGATCGACGGGTCCTTGATCTTCGCGACGATCAGGGCCGCCTCCTCCATGGCGGCGGCCTGCCCCTCGGGCGTCTCGACCCGGTGCTTCGACACCGCCGTGTTCAGCGCGAACTCGAACAGCGGGACCGGGTTGTCGATCAGCTGGCGGACGGCTTCGTCGCCCTGGGCCAGGCGCAGCTCGCAGGGGTCCATGCCGCCCGGGCTGACCGCGATGGAGGTCTTGGCGGCGAACTTCTGGTCGTCCTCGAAGGCACGCAGGGCGGCCTTCTGGCCGGCCGCGTCGCCGTCGAAGGTGAAGACCGTCTCGCCCCGGTACTGCGAGGTGTCCATCAGCAGCCGACGGATGATCTTGATGTGGTCCTCGGCGAAGGCGGTGCCACAGGTGGCCACCGCCGAGGTGACCCCGGCCAGGTGGCAGGCCATCACGTCGGTGTAGCCCTCGACCACCACCGCGCGGCCCGACCTGGCGATCTCCTTCTTCGCCAGGTCGATGCCGTACAGCACGTGGGACTTCTTGTAGATCGGCGTCTCGGGGGTGTTCAGGTACTTCGGGCCGTTGTCGTCCTCGCGCAACCGACGGGCACCGAAGCCGACCACCTCGCCCGCGATGTCCCGGATCGGCCAGACCAGCCGGCCCCGGAAACGGTCGATCAGGCCGCCGCGCTGGCCCTGCGAGGCCAGGCCGCCCTGCAGGATCTCCTTGTCGGTGAAGCCCTTGCCGCGCAGGAAACGGACCAGGTGCTCCCACCCGGCGGGGGCGTAGCCGACACCGAAGGCCTTGGCGGCCTCCTCGTCGAAGCCGCGCTCCGCCAGGAAGCGGCGACCGATCTCCGCCTCCGGCGAGGCCAGCTGCTCCTGGTACCAGGCGGCGGCCACCTTGTGCGCCTCGACCAGGCGGGTGCGCTCGCCCTGCTGGTGGCGGGGGCTGTAGCCGCCCTCCTCGTAGCGCAGGGTGATGCCGGCCTGGGCGGCCATCCGCTCGACGGCCTCGGCGAAGGTGAAGTGCTCGATCTTCATCAGGAAGGCGATGGTGTCGCCGTTCTCCTGGCAGCCGAAGCAGTGGAAGACGCCCTTGGCGGGGTTGACGTAGAAGGAGGCGGACTTCTCGTCGTGGAAGGGGCAGACGCCCTTGTACTCGCCGCCGCCACCGTTGGTCAGCTGTACGTAGTCGCCGACCACCGCGTCGATCGGCAGTGCGCTGCGCACCGCCTGTACGTCTTCGTCCCTGATCCGCCCGGCCACCCCGGAAGTCTACTGGGGCGACCGGGGGTTCCGGCTGCGCCGGGGCGGAGCCGGAAGGGGTCGGGGGGTGACTTCCGTCTCCCCCCTTCCGGGCGGCTACGCCCAGGCGGCGCCGACCAGTTTGGCGTGCAGGGCCAGGGCCGAGGCGTCCGTGAGGGTGGCGATCTGGTCGATGACCGTGCGCAGGGCGGCGCGGTCGTCCTCGGCCTCGTGGTACATCGCGGCGAACACCGGGTCCAGCCCCTCGGGGGCGCGCTGGGTCAGGACGTACGCCAGCTCGGCGATCACGATCCGCTGGCGGGCCCGCAGCTGGGCCTGCTCGTCGCGCATCATCACGAAGCGGACGGCGACCGCCTTGAGCACCGCGCACTCCAGCCGGACGTCCCTCGGCACCACCAGCTCCGCGGCGTAGCGGGTCAGCCGGCCGGGGCCGTAGCGGGCCCGGGTGGCCTGTTCGGCGGCGAGGCAGAAGCGGCCGATCAGCTGGCTGGTGAAGTCCTTGAGCCCGGCCCGGGCGCGCGCCGTGCCGTCGTAGCCGCGCGGCCACCAGTCCTGGGCGAGCAGCCGGTCCAGTGCTGCGGCCAGTTCCTCCGGTCCGGCGTCCGGCGCGTAGCGCTCGGCGACCTTGAACAGGTCGGCGCGCTCGCCGGGGGCGCGCAGCGCGGCGGGGTCGATGTGGCCGGCCTGGAAGCCGTCCTCGACGTCGTGGGTGGAGTAGGCCACGTCGTCGGACCAGTCCATGACGGTGGCCTCGAAGCACTTGCGACCGGCCGGGGAGCCGGCCCGCAGCCAGCGGAACACCGGCAGGTCGTCGGCGTAGACGCCGTACTTGGGCGAGGCCGGGTCGGTGGGGTGGGCGCCCTTGGTCCACGGGTACTTGGTGGCGGCGTCCAGGGCGGCCCGGGTCAGGTTGAGGCCGACGCTGCGGCCGGGCCAGGGGGCGAGCCGGGCGGGGGGCTGCTCCTCCAGGGGCGCGAAGCGCTTGGGTTCGAGCCGGGTGAGGATGCGCAGCGACTGGGCGTTGCCCTCGAAGCCGCCGCAGGCCTCGGCGGCCTGGTCGAGGGCCTCCTCGCCGGTGTGGCCGAAGGGCGGGTGGCCGATGTCGTGGGCCAGGCAGCCGGTCTCCACCAGGTCCGGGTCGCAGCCCAGGGCGGCGCCCAATTCCCGCCCGACCTGGGCGCATTCGAGCGAGTGGGTGAGCCTGGTGCGCGGGAAGTCGCTGCGCATCGGAGCGACCACCTGGGTGGTGCCGGCCAATCGGCGCAGCGCGGCGGAGTGCAGCACCCGGGCGCGGTCGCGCTGGAACGCGGTGCGGCCGGGGCGCTTGTCCGGTTCGGGGACCCAGCGGGCCTCGGCGGCGTGGTCGTACGGGATCGGGGCGGCGAGGCGGTGCGTGGTGTCATCCATATGACACTCACGGTACGCCGCGCCCCCGACACGCGGGGTGTGCCGCGCGCGAAGGGGTGCGGACCGGAGCGTGAACCGTGGGAGGCGCGCCGGTTTCCGCCCCCGCGAATCGCTCGTACCCGGACGGCCCCGTTTCGGAGCCGCCGGACAGGCCCGGGTCAGCCCCGGACGGCCTTCAGCACGACGGCGGCCACCGCCTCCTCCCCCTTGGCGTTGGGGTGGACCGGGGTGAGCCCGTGGGCCGGGAAGGGCGGCTCGATCCAGCGGGCGTCCTCCCCCGCGCACATGTCGTGCCCGGTCGAGGGCCCTGCGGTGTCCACGAACACCGCCCCGGCGGCCTCCGCGCGCTGCTTGAGCATCCCGTTGAGCTGCCGCTCCTTCTCGGCGAGGAAGCCGAGGTCGGCCGTCGCGATCGTGGTGCCCAGCACCGGCCCGCAGTTCGCCGGTTCGGCCGGGAACAGCGCCGGGTAGCCGACCACGTACACCCGGGCCTGCGGGGAGCGGCGCCTGATCTCCTGGAGGACGTCGGCGACCTTCCCGCCGGCCGCGTCCACCCGGGCCTGGAGCTGGTCGGCGCCGCCGGAGGCGTAGCGCTCGCGGCAGGGCGCGGCCGCGCGGTCCCCGCCGACCAGGTCCTTCACCGCGCCGACCAGGGTGTCCTTGGCGCACTCGGTGAGGACCTGCATGAAGCCCGCGTCGTTGCCGCCGATGCCCAGGGTGACCAGCCTGGTGGCCGGGGTCAGCGCGTCCAGCTGGGCCGGGTTGGACCCGTCGTCGGTGCTCTGCACGGCCTTCAGGTCCCCGGTGCGGGCTCCGCTGCAGCTGACGTCCCGGAACTGCCCGGGTGCCAGGGCGAGCGCCTTGGCCACCAGGGACGGGTAGTTGACCCCGGAGCGGCCGCAGCCGCCCGGCTCGCCGACCTGCGGGGCGATCTTCGGCCCGGCGGTGTACGAGTCGCCGAGCGCCACGTACGGGCCGCTGGGCGGCGGGGTGGGGGTCGGCGTCGGGGTGGGGGTCGGGGTGGCACCGGTCGGGGCGCGGCCGGGCAGCGCGCCCGCGAAGCCCCGGTCCGGACCGTCCGAACCGCCGCCGCTGCATCCGGTCAGTCCGGCCGTCCCGGCCAGCAGCAGCGCGGCGAGCCCGGCCGTCGCGACGACGGTCGGGCGTGTGGTCCTCGGCATGGCATCCCCCCGGGGGTGCGGATCACGGGCAGCTCCCTACGGCGGCCCGTCCCCCGGGCGCCGCGGTGTCCAACGTACGGGCGGCGCCGATGACTCCCGGACCGCGCGGCCGGCCTCGCCGCTACCCGGCGCTGGTCACTCCGCGCCGCGCTCGTGCTCGGCCAGGAACTCCTCGAAGCGGCGCCCCAGCTCGTCCGCCGAGGGCAGGTCGACCGGCTCGGCCAGCAGGCTCTGCCGGCCCTCGACGCCCGCCACCGCGTCGTACTGGCCCTCCATGCCGCGGATCGCCGAGCGCAACTCGCCGTCCCCCTGCGCCAGCTGCTCCTCGATGTCGGCGTACACCTCGCCGACCCGCTCGCGCAGCCGGGTGCCGGGCAGCACCAGCCCGGTGGCGGACTGCACCGCCTCCAGGATCAGCACGGCGGCGGCCGGGTAGGCCGAACGGGCCACGTAGTGGGGGACGTGCACGGCGAAGCCCAGCACGTCGTGCCCGGCCTCGGCCAGCCGGTACTCCAGCAGCGCCTGGGCACTGCCGGGGACCTGCGCCTGCTCGAACCACTGCGGGTAGCCCGGCGCGAGGTCGAGCCGGTTGCCGTGCGGCGTCAGGCCGACCGGGCGGGTGTGCGGCACGCCCATCGGGATGCCGTGGAAGTCCAGGCTGAGCCGGACCTCGAAGCGCTCGACCAGCTCGCGGACGGCGCGGGCGAAACGCTCCCACTCGACGTCCGGCTCCGGGCCGGTGAGCAGCAGGAACGGGGCTCCGGCGGCGTCGCGGACCAGCTGGAGCAGGATCTCCGGCGGGTCGTAGGACGTCCAGCGGTCGTGGTCGAAGACCATCGCGGGGCGGCGGGCCCGGTAGTCGACCAGCCGGTCGTGGTCGAAGCGGGCCACCACCTGGGGCGAACCCGTCTCCAGCAGGTGGGCCACCACCTGGCCGCCGGCCTCGCCGGCGTCCATGAAGCCCTCGAACTGGTGGAGCAGCACCAGGCCGGCGCCGGTGTCACGCAGCTCCGCGTTGGCCTCGGCCACTGCGGCCACGCCCCGCTCATCCAGCTCGTACAGCGCCTGGAAGTCTCGCACCGCGCACCCAACCCCGTTCTCTGCTCGTCCCGATCCGACCGGCTTCTCGTCCTCTCCAGCGTGCCGGGCCGCGCCGGAATTCCCGTTCCGGCCCACCACTCGGCGGGCGACCCGCCCGACGACGCGGCCGAGGCCGCCGCCGACCGCTCCGGACCATGATCGCACCCGAAGGAGAAACCCCTGGTCACGGGTGTTCAACGGCCCGATCCGGGACGCGCGGTGGCAGCCCGCGCCGACATTCGCGTGCCGCGAAGTGACGCACCGCGTTCTGGCGGGTATCGTCCTCTCGCTGCCTCGCATCGTCGCGTCGTCGTCACGTCGTCCGTAACGCCGTCGACCACGACCCGGATCGGTACCCTGGTAGACACCCACGACGCATCTTGCCTTCACCTGGCCGCCTGCTTCCCTTCGCGCACTCGTTTCCTTCTCGGCCATTTCGCGGACGCACACTGTCCCCTCGCTCTTCCCGCCGGACCGGTCCGAGGACCCGTGTCCGTTCCGGCACCACGCGCCGCCCGTTCCGGGCCGCCGCCCCCGCCCCGCCCGACCGGAATCCTCCGGCGCGCACGGGTACCCGGAGGCGGAAACCGGGACGGGGCGAAACCAGTCCACCGCAGCCCGCGCCGCACCCCGGCGCGGACCGCGCCCTACGACCGATGAAGGACCAAGGTTCCGTGCCAGCACCTGTCTTCCTCACCGGCCGCACCGTTCGGTTGGAGCCCCTCGCCGCCCATCACGTCGAGGCCATCGCCGCGGCCGGCTCCGAGGACCGTACGACCTACGCCTTCACCCCCGTCCCGCACGGCCTGGAAGCGGCTCGCGACTACGTCGCGCGGGCCCTCGCCGACCAGGCCGCGGGCCGGTCGCTGCCGTTCGCGACGGTGAACGTCGCCGACGGCCGGGTGGTCGGCTCCACCCGGTTCCTGGAACTCGACTACTGGCAGGGCCCGCTGGTGTGGCCGCCCGCGCCCGGCGTGCCGTTCGGCGATCCGGCGACGGCCGTCCCGGACGCCGCCGAGATCGGCAACACCTGGCTCTCGCCGCGCGCCCAGGGCACCGGCATCAACACCGAGGCGAAGCTGCTGATGCTCCGGTACGCCTTCGAGACCTGGGGCGTGCAACGGATCTCGCTGCGCGCGGACGCCCGCAACCTGCGCTCGAGGGCCGCCATCGAGCGGCTCGGCGCGACCTCCGAGGGCGTCCGCCGGGCGCACTCGCGCGGGCTGGACGGGGTGGTGCGCTCGACCGCGTTCTACTCGATCCTGGACTCCGAGTGGCCCGCCGTCCGGGACATCATCGAGCTGCGGATCGCCGCCGCCACCTCGCCGAGCGCCCCGGATCCGGCGATCAACCAGGAGTGTCTTAGACAAGGCGGCGGCGCCGGGCAGCTGATGATCACGGCCTGAGGGGCTACGGCTACGCCTAGTCCCCGGCCACCGTGCGAAGGAGGCCTTCAGGGACCTCGTGGTCGCCCTTGTAGTGCTCGGGGTACGCCTCGACCAGCGCGGACACGGGCCGCCAGCCGCCTCCCTTGACCGGGGCGACCCGCACGCGCCAGATCTCGAAGCCGGTCCAGCTGCGGTGCAGGTACAGGACGCCCTCGGCGGTGTAGAACGCCCACCGCCCGTCGATGTCCCCGGGAATCCGCCCGGACCTGACCCGTTGCCACTGTTCCTCGGTCCAGACGAGGTCCGGCACCGGGCAGGGGCGGGGCAGCCGCAGCGGCTTCAGGTACGAGTCGTCCGCGGGAGCCGCCCGAACGCTGCCCGGCTCCGGGAACGCCCAGCCGGGCAGCGGTTCACGGGCGGCCATCCAGGCCGCCGGGATGCCGACCGTGCCGGTGCAGGCGGCGACCACCCCACCGGTGATCGCGGCCACGGTGTCCATGTCGCCACCGGCGCCGATCGCCTCCCAGACGGCCGACCGGTAATCGGTGAGGTTCCGGGCTGCGCACCACAGGGCGTACGGCACGGTGTCGACGGCAGAGGTCCGGCTGCCGTTACCGAGCGCCCGGGCGGTTGTCCGCAGATCCGGCACGTCCACCAGCCGGACCGCT
This sequence comes from Kitasatospora sp. NPDC001683, assembly GCF_053596495.1. NCBI lineage: Bacteria > Bacillati > Actinomycetota > Actinomycetes > Kitasatosporales > Streptomycetaceae > Kitasatospora > Kitasatospora sp. NPDC001683. Next base: position 41,247 of record NZ_JBSFGK010000056.1, on the reverse strand, counting down.
TCGGTGAGCGCGCCGCGCAGGGCACCGTACGGAGTGAGCTCGACCACCGCCTCCAGGAAGGCCTTCGGTGTCACCGGCTCGGTCCGCGCCCGCACCGCGTACGCGGCCGCCACCGCGACCGCGATCGTCCCGTCCACCGCCTGCGGGTGGATGTGGGTGATCACGGCGGTGTCGGCGGCGGGCCGGACCACGGCGGACGGGTCATCCGCGTACACCGCCCCCAGCGGAGCGACCCGCATCGCGGCGCCGTTGCCGTACGAGCCCTGGCCGTCGAAGAGTTCGGCGGCCAGCGCCTTGGCGTCGCCGCCCTCGCGGATCAACCGGAGCATCCGGTTGGCGGCCGGGCCGTAGCCGCGGTCGAAGTCGTGGCGGCGGGCGAAGGCGTGGGTGAGGTCGAAGGTGTCGATGCTGCCGCGTTCGCGCTGGGCGGCGTACACCGAGCAGGCCATCTCGGTGTCGTCGGTCCACGGCCAGGGGCCGGGCGGTTCGGTGCGGGAGGCGAAGTGGGCCCGGGCGGTTTCCGGGACGAAGAACTGGGCGCCGAGGGCGTCGCCGACGGAGAGGCCGTTGAGCGCGTCGAGCGCCGGGCCGTTGGGTTCGGTCATCATGTGGGACCAAGCTCAGCCGGTCGGCGGCCGTTTCGTCAACCTCCGTTTCGTCAACCTCCGTGCCAGGAAGCCCCCGACGGGGGATGTTTCGCATACCCCCGATCCGGGCGGGCAGCACCCGGGTATGACCCGCGCGAACCCGCTCGACCCCGTCGTCCTGCTCGGCGCCGACCAGCAGCACATCGCCACCCGGGCGCAGCTGCGTCGGCTCGGCGTGCCCTCCGGCACGATCGCCCACCGGCTGCGCCCGGGCGGGCCGTGGCAGCAGGTGCTGCCGCGGGTGATCTGCCTGCAGAGCGGGAGGTTGACGTCGCACCAGAGACTGCGGGCCGCCCTCGCGTACGCGAGCCCGAAGGGGCGGCAGCCGCAGCCCGGGGAGGTGCTGCTGACCGGGTTCGCAGTGCTGGCGGAGGCCGGGCTGCCGAGCGCCGGGCACCCGGCGGACCTGACCGAGGTCGATGTGCTGATTCCGGCCCAACGCCGGGTCGGGGACCGGGAGTTCGTCCGGGTGCACCGGGCGTCCGGGGCGATGCCGAACGGGTTCCAGCGGGACGACGGGCTGTGGAGCGCCACGGTCGCGCGGGCGCTGGCGGACGTGGCGCCGCGGGAGACCGGGCAGCGCCGGTTCCGGGCACTGTGCGCCGAGGCCGTGCAGCGGCGGCACTGCGAACTCGGCGAGCTGCTCGACCAGTTGCTCGCCCGGCCGGGGGCGCTGGCGCTGCCCCAGGTGGCCCGGGTGGTGGAGGACCTGACCGCCGGGGTGCGCTCGGTGGTGGAGGGCGAGGCCCGCGAGGTGCTCGCCCACGCGGGCCTGCCGGAGCCGCTGTGGAACCCGGTGCTGTTCCTGGACGGCCGGTTCCTCGCCGTGCCGGACGCCTACTGGCCGCACGCCTGCGTGGCCCTGGAGATCGACTCCCGCGCCTACCACCTGCGCCCGGCCGACCACGAACGCGGCCTGGCCCGCGCCAACCGCCTCACCGTCGCGGGCCTGCCGGTGGTGCGCACCACCCCGGTCCAGCTGCGCCGCGACCCGACCCCGGTGCTGCACGAGCTGACCGCCCTGGTCACCACCGGCCCGCACGGCCCGCACGGCCGGATCAGCTGGCGGCGAGTACGGTGAGGGCCGCCGGGCCGGGGCGGCCGTCCGGCGCGGCGCGACACCGCGCACACGGCGCGGCCCCAGCTCCGCAAGAGGGAAGCGGGGGCCAAGGGGCCGGGAGCCGGTTCAGCAGCGCGGGTCGATCTCCTGGAAGGTCGCGTAGTGGTCCGGGGACCAGTACTGCTCGCCGGCGCCGCCGGTGACGACCCGGCGGGTGCCGCGGTCGTCGGAGCCCGGGGTGACCACGGTGAACTCGTGGTAGTAGCCGTTGCCCTTCTTCGGCAGGCGGCTCTCGCGGTTCTCGAAGACGATGCCGTCCCGGTTGTACGGGTAGGGGCCGTTCTTGGCGATCAGGGCGAGGGTGTCCTGGGCCTGGCTGGGCAGTTTGGTGCGGCAGACGTCGGCCAGGGCCGGGTCGGCGGGCGTCCAGGTGCCGTTCGGGGCGCTCGGGGTGGAGGCGCCGCCGGCCGGCGGGGACGGCTTGGGGGCCGAGGGCTTGGGGGCCGAGCCGCCCGCGACGGCGGTGGAGCTCGCGGCGGCCCTGGGGTGGCCGCTGCCGCCCTTGCCGGCGAGCAGGTACCCGGCCCCGGCGAGCACGGCCAGGATCAGGACGGCCACGACGACGAGCGGGCTCTTGCTTCTGGTCATGCGGTCCAGCTTGGCAGGCGCCCGGGCCCGGACAGCCGTGTCCCCCCATGACGGACGCCACAACGACGTACGGCCGGGCGGGAACGGACGCCGTTGTCCGTTCCCGCCCGGCCGTGTTACGTACGCCGGTTCTCCTGCGCCGAGCTCCGGTGTACGCCCTCCCGACGGGAGGGGAAGCGGTCAGTCGTACCCGCGCGTGAGTAGGGGATGCCTACCCTCTCAGCGCGAGTCGCTGCCCGCCGACTCGATGGCGGCGCGGCCTGCCTCCAGGCGCGCCACCGGGATCCGGAAGGGGGAGCAGGAGACGTAGTCCAGCCCCACCTCGTGGAAGAAGTGGACCGAGTCCGGGTCGCCGCCGTGCTCGCCGCAGACGCCGAGCTTGAGGTCGGGGCGGGTGGCCCGGCCGGCCTCGACGGCGTGCTTGACGAGCGAGCCGACGCCGTCGCGGTCGATGGTCTCGAACGGGGAGACCCCGAAGATGCCCTTCTCCAGGTAGGCGGTGAAGAACGAGGCCTCCACGTCGTCCCGGGAGAAGCCCCAGACCGTCTGGGTCAGGTCGTTGGTGCCGAAGGAGAAGAACTCGGCGGCCTCGGCGATCTGACCGGCGGTCACCGCGGCGCGCGGCAGCTCGATCATGGTGCCGAGCTTGATCTCCAGCTTGACGCCGGTGGACTGGGCGACCTCGGCGAGCACCCGCTCGCACTCGTCGCGGACCAGCTCCAGCTCCTGGACGGTGCCGACCAGCGGGATCATCACCTCGGGGCGCGGGTCCCCGCCGGCCAGCTTGCGCTCGGCGGCGGCCTCGGCGATGGCCCGGACCTGCATGCCGAACAGGCCGGGGATGACCAGGCCGAGGCGCACGCCGCGCAGGCCCAGCATCGGGTTCTGCTCGTGCAGCTTGTGCACCGCCTGGAGCAGGCGCAGGTCGTTCTCGTTCGGGTCCTTGCGGGCCTCGGCGAGGGCGACGCGCACCGACAGCTCGGTGATGTCCGGCAGGAACTCGTGCAGCGGCGGGTCGAGCAGGCGGACGGTGACGGGCAGGCCGTCCATCGCCTGGAAGAGCTCCAGGAAGTCGCCCTTCTGCAGCGGCAGCAGGGTGGAGAGGGCGAGCTCGCGGTCCTTGTCGTTGTCCGCGAGGATCAGGTGCTCGACCTCCTTGCGGCGCTCCTCGCCGAGGAACATGTGCTCGGTGCGGCACAGGCCGATGCCCTGGGCGCCGTAGCGGCGGGCGCGCGAGCCGTCCTCGGCGTTGTCGGCGTTGGCGCGCACGGCGAGGCGGCGGCGGCCGTCGGCGTGCGACATCAGCCGGTGGACGGCCTGGACCAGTCCGCCCTGGACGTCGGCGCCGGCGTGCAGGGTGCCCTCGAAGTACTCGACCACGGGGGACGGCAGCACGGGCACCTCGCCGAGGTACACCTTGCCGCTGGCGCCGTCGATCGAGACCACGTCGCCCTCGTGGACCACCAGGCCGTCGGCGGTGGTGAACTTGCGGCCCTTGGTGTCGACCTCCAGCTCCTCGGCGCCGCAGACACAGGTCTTGCCCATGCCACGGGCGACGACGGCGGCGTGCGAGGTCTTGCCGCCGCGCGAGGTGAGGATGCCCTCGGCGGCGATCATGCCGTCCAGGTCGTCCGGGTTGGTCTCGCGGCGGACCAGGATGACCTTCTCGCCGGAGCGGGACCACTTGACGGCGGTGTAGGAGTCGAAGACGACCTTGCCGATCGCGGCGCCGGGCGAGGCGGCCAGGCCCCAGCCGATCTGCTTGGACTCGGCGGTCGGGGCGAAGCGCGGGAACATCAGCTGCGCCAGCTGGCCGCCGGTGACGCGCATCAGGGCCTCGTCCAGGTCGATCAGGCCCTGGTCGACCAGCTGGACGGCGATCCGGAAGGCGGCCGCGGCGGTGCGCTTGCCGACCCGGGTCTGCAGCATCCAGAGCTTGCCGCGCTCGATGGTGAACTCGATGTCGCAGAGGTCGCGGTAGTGGTTCTCGAGCTTCTGCATGATCGCCATCAGCTCGTCGTACGACTTCTTGTCGAGCTTCTCCAGCTCGGACAGCTGCAGCGTGTTGCGGATGCCGGCGACGACGTCCTCGCCCTGGGCGTTGGACAGGTAGTCGCCGTAGACGCCCTGGGTGCCGGTGGAGGGGTCGCGGGTGAAGGCGACGCCGGTGCCGGAGTCCTCGCCGAGGTTGCCGAAGACCATGGTGCAGACGTTGACCGCGGTGCCCAGGTCGTTCGGGATGCGCTCCTGGCGGCGGTACAGCCGGGCGCGGTCGCCGTTCCAGGAGTGGAAGACGGCGTGGATGGCGAGGTCCATCTGCTCGCGCGGGTCCTGCGGGAAGGCCCGGCCGGTCTCGCGCTCGACGATGCCCTTGAACACCTCGACCAGTTCCCGGAGGTCGGAAGCGTCCAGGTCCAGGTCGTTGGTGGTGCCCTTGGCGTGCTTGGCCTCGTCCAGGGCCTCCTCGAACAGCTCGCCGTCGACGCCCAGCACGGTCTTGCCGAACATCTGGACCAGGCGGCGGTAGGAGTCCCAGGCGAAGCGCTCGTTGCCGGACTGGGCGGCCAGGCCGGTCACCGAGGCGTCGGAGAGACCGATGTTGAGGACGGTGTCCATCATGCCGGGCATGGAGAACTTGGCACCGGAGCGGACGGAGACCAAGAGCGGGTTGTCGGCCTGGCCGAGCTTCTTGCCCATCTCCTGCTCGAGGGCGTCCAGGTGGGCGCTGATCTCCTCGTGCAGCGAGGTCGGCTCGCTACCGGTCTCCAGGAAGACCTTGCAGGCCTCGGTGGTGATGGTGAACCCCGGGGGGACGGGGAGCCCCAGGTTGGTCATCTCGGCCAGGTTCGCGCCCTTGCCGCCAAGAAGATCCTTGAGGTCCTTGTTTCCTTCGGTGAAGGAGTAAACAAACTTCTGCTGGGACGGCACGGGTCGGTCTCCTCGTACGCGGTTGCCCTGACGCCGGAGAACATACCCATTTCGAAGGCACTTCTCTGCCCTGAATAGGCCACCCGAGGCCGGTACCGAGTGGTAACCCGCTAGATCGAATGCGCATAAAGGCGTTCACCTCTGTTGGTGAAATCGTCCCCCTGACGCGATGCTGCGTTCAAGTCTTGAAGACGAGGAAACGGGAAGATCGCCCGATTCGGACGCTGGGTAGCGGCCGTGGGTCGGTCGCGTTGCCCCGGCTTGATTTCCTGCAACCGGATCGGCCGATCGGCCGCGAACCGGCTTCGGGAAGCGATCCACGGTCGACCTGTCCATTTCGTCCACTGACCCACCGTCAGTGGCCGCCGCGTGTGGCAAGCGTCACCAGCGCATCTCACCGCTCGAACGTAGAACGCCTGCGTCAATCGTCGCACTCCGTCCAGGAACCTGCTCGTTCTGTGACATCAGAACGCCGAAAAGGAGCCCTCCTGTCCAGAATGGACAAGAGGGCTGCGACCGGATGGCGAGCGGCCCAGCAGGGGCGACTTCGCCAGATCGGCTAGGTCATCCGCCAGAGGTGTCCGATTCGGCGTCCGCACCCGGCCTGGCGCAGTCGTACGGATCGTCCAACCAACCGTCCGGCAGGACCACCCGGCCGTTGCCGCTGGTGCGCCCGCGCGGGCCGTCCGCTCCGATCGGCCAGGTCTGGGTCTGCTCCACCTGGGCGAGGGTTTCGGCCAGTTCGGTCAGCGAGGAGGAGTTCGCGAGCTTCACCCGCAGCTCGGAGCCGACCGAGAAGCCCTTGGTGTACCAGGCGACGTGCTTGCGGAAGTCGATCACACCGCGCGCCTCGTCCCCCAGCCACTCGCCGAGCAACTGGGCGTGGCGCACCATCGCCCTGGCCACGTAGCCGAAGTCCGGACGGGCGTAGTCGACGTCCCCTTCGAAGATCGAGACCAGGTCCTTGAACAGCCACGGCCGCCCCAGGCAGCCGCGGCCCACCACGACGCCGTCGCAGCCGGTCTCCCGCATCATCCGCAGCGCGTCGTCCGCCGACCAGATGTCCCCGTTGCCCAGCACCGGCACGTGCGCCGGGACGGCCTCGCGCAGCCGGGCGATCGCCGACCAGTCGGCCGTCCCGCCGTAGTGCTGGGCGGCGGTGCGGCCGTGCAGGGCGATCGCGGCCACGCCCTCCTCGGCGCCGATCCGGCCGGCGTCCAGGTAGGTGAGGTGGTCGTCGTCGATGCCCTTGCGCATCTTCATGGTCACCGGCAGGTCTCCGGCGTTGGCGACGGCCTCGCGCAGGATCTCGCGCAGCAGGTTGCGCTTGTACGGCAGCGCCGAGCCGCCGCCCTTGCGGGTCACCTTGGGGACGGGGCAGCCGAAGTTGAGGTCGATGTGGTCGGCCAGGCCCTCGTCCGCGATCATCCGGGCCGCCTTGCCGACGGTCACCGGGTCCACCCCGTACAGCTGGATCGAGCGCGGTTTCTCGCTCGGGTCGAACTTGATCAGCTGCATGGTCTTGGCGTTGCGCTCGACCAGCGCCCGGGTGGTGATCATCTCCGAGACGTACAGCCCCTTGCCGCCGCTCTGCTCGCGGCACAGGGTGCGGAACGGGGCGTTGGTGATGCCGGCCATCGGCGCCAGCACGACGGGCGGCCACACCTGGATCGGGCCGATGTCCAGCGGCGCGAACTCGGTCTCGGGCGCGGTGGGTGCGGGCGTGGCTGTCATGCGCGGCTGACCTCGGGTAGGGGGACGGGACTCTTCATTGTCCCCCACCCGGGTGAGCGGCCACCGCCCGCTACGACGGGTTGATCGAGAGCGAGCCCGAGGTGACCTCGGCGTGGATGGTGTCCGGGCTGGTCGGGTCCGCCAGCTGCGGGTCGATCTGACCGCTCCCGCTGCCGATCTCGCTGGAGAAGGCGTACCGGCTGTTCCCCGGCACGTTCACGATCACCGAGCCGGAGGTGGCCTTGGCGTCCACCGCGTGCGGGGCCTTGGTGAAGTACAGCTCCACCGAACCCGAGGTGGTCTCCGCGGTCACCCGCGGCGCACTCAGGTCGGTGGCCTGCACCTGCCCGGAGGTGGTCCGCGCCCACACCTCGCCGGAGGTGTGCACCAGCGACAGCTGGCCGGAGGTCAGCTGCATCCGCACGCTCCCGCTCAGGCCCTCCACGGAGACCGAGCCGGAGCTCACCGACCCGGTCACCGCGGTCGCGGCCGGCACCTCCAGCTCGATCTCGGCGCCGCAGCCGAGGTCGGTGAACGACAGCACCTGCCGGCAGTGCATCCCGACCGTCAGCACGTCGCCGACGACGGTGCTCGACACCACCGGCTTGCGGAACATCCAGTCCAGCTGCTGGCTGACCACCACCCGGCCCTCCCGGCCGGCCCGCAGCCGCACCGAGGCGCTGCCGGTCTCCAGCCTGACCTGGTGGATCGCCATCTCGTACGGCCTGGTCGAGCTGGTGTGCTGGCGCACCACCAGCGACCAGGTCTGCAACCCTGCGGCGAGCATCCCCAGGACGACCGCGAGCGTCCCGGTGATCCGCCAGGCCTTCGCCCCGTCCACGGCTACCCGACCTCCAGGAACCGCAGCACCGCCATCACCCGGCGGTGGCTGTCGTCGGCCGGCGGGAGGTCCAGCTTGGTGAAGATCGAGTTGATGTGCTTGGCCACCGCGCTGTCGCTGACCACCAGGGAGGCGGCGATGGCCGCGTTGGAACGGCCCTCCGCCATCAGCGCGAGCACGTCCCGCTCGCGCGGGGTCAGCTTCTCCAGCGGGTCCCGGTGGCGGCGCACCAGCAGCTGGGCCACCACCTCCGGGTCCAGCGCGGTGCCGCCCTCGGCGACCCGCTGCAGCGCGTCCACGAAGTCGTCCACATTGGCCACCCGCTGCTTGAGCAGGTAGCCGACGCCGCTGGTGTTGGTCGCCAGCAGGTCCGCGGCGTAGCGCTCCTCCACGAACTGCGACAGCAGCAGCACCGCGACCTCCGGCCACTGCCGGCGGATCACCATCGCGGCCTTGACGCCCTCGTCGTGGAAGCCCGGGGGCATCCGGACGTCCGCGACCACCACCCCCGGGCGGTGCTCCTCGACGGCGGCCAGCAGTTCCACGGCGTCCCCGACGGCGGCCACGACCTCGTACCCCACCGCCTCGAGGACCTTGACCAGGCCGACCCTCAGCAGGACCGAGTCCTCGGCGATCACAGCACGCACGGCAACTCCACGGTGATGGTGGTGGGGCCCCCGAGGGGGCTGAGAACGGACAGCGTTCCGTCGACCGAGGCCGCGCGCTTGCGCAGACCGGTGAGCCCGGTGCCGCGCGAGGGGTCCGCGCCGCCCACGCCGTCGTCGCTGATGATCAGGCGCAGCCGGTCGCCGGTGGTCCGCACCGACACGTCGACCTGCTTGGCCCGGGCGTGCTTGGCCACGTTGGTGAGCGCCTCGGAGACGGTGAAGTAGGCGACCGCCTCGACGGTCGGGGCGATCGGCCCGGACAGCTCGACGTCCAGGCGCACCGGCAGCGGGGCGCGGGCGGCGATGCCGGACAGCGCCGCGTCCAGACCGCGGTCCTCCAGGACGGCCGGGTGCAGGCCGCGGACCAGGTCGCGCAGCTCGTCGATGGCGGCCTGGGCCTCCTCGTGCGCCTCCACGATCACCTGCATCACCTCCGGCGGCACGTCCTTGAAGGTGCGCCGGGCCAGGCCCAGGTTCATCGCGAGGGAGGTCAGGCGCTGCTGGGCGCCGTCGTGCAGGTCGCGCTCGATCCGGCGGCGTTCGGCGTCCACCGCGTCGACCAGGCCCGCCCGGCTCTCCGCGATCTCCTCGACCCGCTGCTCCAGCTGCTCCGCCCGGTCCGGGCCGAGCAGCAGCTGCGCCGCCCGCACCTCCACCCAGGCCGCCAGCCCCGCCAGCCAGGGGGACGCGACCGCCAGCGCCACGCCGCCGGCCGTGAGCCCGAGCTGAACGGGCCACTCCCGCAGTCCGGTGGTGGCGGGCAGCAGCCAGCTCCAGCCGAACACCGTGGACAGCACCAGGGCCGCGCCCCAGAGGTACACCACCGTCGCCGCGCCGAGCGCGAGCAGCGGGCCGACCACCAGGTGGTAGGCGGCCTGCCGCCAGGTCAGCACCAGCCGCAGCCGGCCCAGCAGCCGGTTCGGGGAGTCCCCGGGGCGCGGCGGCGGCACGTCCACCCCGTACAGGGAACGCAGCCGGCCGCGCTGGGCGTCGGCCAGCGGGCGGGTGCAGGTCAGCACGACCGCGAGGACCGCGATCAGCAGCTTGGACTCGGTGACGGCCAGCCAGACCGGCACGGCCATGGGTATTCCGGCGGCGATGAAACGGGTGTCCCGCCAGGCCTCGGCCGACCACGGTGGCCGCCGGAGGCTCCTGACGAGCGCTCGGCGCAACGTGGTGGAGGGCATGCCGGACAGCGTAGGGCCCGGTGATCAACGTCCACCATGAAGGGGGGTGCCCGACGGGGGTGTAGCTAGCTACACCCCCGATTCGGTGTGCGGCACCACCGACAAGGGGCCCCTCCTGACGGAAGGCTGGGGGGCATGACGAGCACTGCATCGCACTCCGCCACCCCGCCGCACCGGCGGCCCGTCCCCGGGGACCACGGGGGTGTTCCCGGGGGCGCGCTCCGCCCGGCGCCGGGGCCGGAGGGGACGCTGCCCGCCGGGGCCGGGCCCTGGTCGGTCCGCAGCGTCGGGTCCGGCCGCGGCCGGGCCGCGCTGGAGCTGTACCAGCACGGCGAGTTGGCCGACGTCCTGGTCGCCGCCCGGCTCGCACCGCAGCTGGTGCGCGGCGCGCGGCGCAGCCCGTCCGCCGGGCGCGGCTCGCACGTGCTCGCGTGGGGGCGGCTGCCGGCCGACGCCGCGGTGCCCTCGGTGGTGTTCACCGGGCGGCGGCTGTTCCGTACGGTCCGGGCGGCGGCGGCCGAAGTGGTCACGGTGGCCGGGCTGTTCTGGCTCGCCTGGGCCGAGGGGCCGTTCGACGCGGTGCTGGTGGAGCACCCGTCGGCCGGGCCGGCCGAGCGGCTGGCGCTGCAGCGGGTGCGGGAGCGGCGGGCGGTCACGGTCGGGGGTGCGGCATGAGTGAGCGCAGCATGGGGGTACCCGCGGCCGAAGGCTGGGGGAGAATCATCAAAAGGTGCGCATGGGCGAGTGCCCCTGCCGAGCGGAGCGAGGCGGGCGCATGAGCATCGCGGTCTTCTCCGGCGCTCCGGCGTACGTCCTGCCGGAGCGGCTCCGGCAGCTGCCGCGGCTGGCGGCCTTCGCGCTGCTGCCCTGGCTGCTGGTCCTGGCCGTCAACCACGAGACCCCGTGGGTGGTGCTGGACCTCGCGGAGTTCGCCGCCCTGCTGTCGCTGGACGCACTGCTGCGCCGGGGCAGTGCCGCCGCCCGGTGGCCGGGCGGGGTGGCGGCGCTGCTGCTCGCCGGGGACGCGCTGGTCGACATCACCTGCGCCGGGCCGGGGCACGCGGTGCTCGCCGCCCTGGTGATGGCGTGCTGCATCGAACTGCCGCTGGCGGCGGTGTGCCTGCTGCTCGGGCGCGAGGCGATACGCGGGTAGGCCCGTCCGGCGCTCAGAGCCGGTCGGGCAGCTCGTCCATCAGGGCGCGGGTCTCCTCGTCCAGCGGGGTGTAGCTGATCATGCGGGTCCCGAGCCGGGGGCTGAGCCAGAAGTTGGTGTAGTTGCAGCGCAGCAGACCCACGCCCGGCACCTGGAAGCGCTTGATCCCGTTGCCCGGCCCCTGCACCTCGTGCCGCTGCCACTCCTCCTCGAAGTCCGGCGAGGCCTTGCGCAGCCGGGCCAGCAGCGCCTTCCAGGCCGGCTCGGCGGAGTGGTCGGCCATCGCGGCGCGGAACCGGGCCACCATGCCGATGCGTTCCGTCCGGTAGTCGATCAGCACCTCGCGGAAGCGCGAGGGGGTGAACGCCAGCCACATCAGGTTCCGCTCCTCGAGCGGCAGTTCACCGAGGTCGCCGACCAGGGCGGTGTACGGCACGTTGTGCGCCAGGACGTCGTAGCGGGAGTTGACCACCGCCGCCGGGTACGGCGCCATCTGCTCCAGCACCAGGCGCACGCTCGGCGTCACCGAGGGGCACTCCGTCACCGGCGCCGGGTCCTCCGAGCCGGCCAGGGTGAACAGGTGCGCCCGCTCGCTCGGATCCAGCAGCAGCGCCCGGGCCACCGCGTCCAGCACCTGGGCGGACACCTGGATGTCCCGCCCCTGCTCCAGCCACGTGTACCAAGTCACCCCGACGGCGGCCAGCTGCGCCACCTCCTCCCGGCGCAGCCCCGGGGTGCGGCGGCGGCCGGTCATCGGCAGGCCCACCTGCTCGGGCGCGATGCGCTCGCGGCGGCTGCGCAGGAACGCCGCCAGGTCGTGCCGGCGGGCCTCGTCCGGGGTGCCGCGGTGCGGTCCGGCGAAAGCGGGACGGGCTTGCGCGGTCGGGGTCATCAGGCTCATGCTCCCCAGCATGCGGCACCCGGCAGCCTGTTGCCAGGTACTTCTTATACCTGGATAACCACACTCTGGTACCAGGGTACGAAGCGGCGGATCGTATGACCCGTGACTCAACAACTCGCCGTCGCCCCGGCCCCGACCCGGACCGCCCCCGCAGCCGCTCCGCACACCCCCGCCCTCGGCACCGCCGGGCTGGTCACCGTCCTGCTCGGCGCGTTCCTGCCGATGCTCGACTTCTTCATCGTCAACGTCGCCCTGCCCACCATCGACAAGGACCTGGCCGCCGGGCCGGCCGTGCTGGAACTGGTCGCCGCCGGCTACGGCATCGCCTTCGCCGTCCTGCTCGTCCTCGGCGGGCGGCTCGGCGACATCTTCGGCCGCCGCCGGCTCTTCGTCGCCGGCGCCGCCGCCTTCGCCCTCACCTCGCTGGCCTGCGGCCTCGCCCCCGACGCGTGGTCCCTGGTCGCCGCCCGGGCCGCCCAGGGCGCCTCGGCCGCACTGCTGATCCCGCAGGTGCTCGGCACCATCACCGCCGCCACCGACGGCGCCCGGCGCGGTCGCGCGCTCAGCGTCTACGGCGCGGTCGGCGGCATCTCCGTGGTGATCGGGCAGGTGCTCGGCGGGATGCTGGTCGCCGCCGACCTGTTCGGCACCGGCTGGCGCTCGGTCTTCCTGCTGAACGTGCCGTTCGCGCTGCTCGCCGTCGTCCTCGCCGTCCGGTACGTGCCGGAGAGCCGGGCCGCCCAGGCCGCCGCGGTGGACGTGCCCGGCACCGCGCTGCTCACCGCCACCCTGCTCGCCCTGCTCATCCCGCTGATGGAGGGCCGCGCGGCCGGCTGGCCGCTCTGGTCCTGGGTGCTGCTCGCCCTGTTCCCGGTGTTCGCCGTCGCCTTCGCCCTGGTCGAGCGGCGCGCCGAGCAGCGCGGAGCGACCCCGCTGGTGCCGCCCTCCCTGCTGCGGATCCCCGAGATGCGGCGCGGCCTCGGCATCGCCGTCCCCTACTTCGCGGGCTTCGGCGGCTTCATGTTCGTCATCGCCGTCGCCCTCCAGCAGGGCCTGAAGCTCGGCGTGGTCGCGGCCGGCTGGGCGCTCGTCCCGATGGCCGTCGGCTACTTCACCGCCTCGCTCTCCGGCCCGCGGCTGATCGGCCGCTGGGGCAGCCGGGTGCTCAGCGCCGGCGCCGTCATCCAGGCCATCGGCCTCGCCACCGTCGCGCTGACCGTCCTCGCCGACGCGGACCACTTCTCCCCGCTGCGGATGGCGCCCGGCGTCGCCCTCGCGGGCATCGGCCAGGGCCTGATCGGCACGCCGCTGTTCCGGGTCGTCCTCTCCAAGGTGCCCGTCGCCCGGGCCGGTGTCGGCAGCGGCGTCCTCGCCACCAGCCAGCAGTCCAGCCTGGCCCTCGGCGTCGCCACCCTCGGCACCCTCTACCTGTCCCTCTCCCCCAGCCTCGGCATGGGCCGCGCGCTCGCCCTGTGCCTGGGCATCCAGCTCCTCGGTTCCTTCACCGTGCTGTACCTGACCACCCGCCTGCCCCGCTCCATCGGCTGAGCCCCGCGGGCCCAACGGGCCCCGGGCGACGGCGAACGGCCCCGCGACCGGTTCCTTCCGGTCGCGGGGCCGTTCTCGTCTCGGGACGAGCGGGACCGGCTGCCACTCCGGCAGGTGGTGCGGATCCCCGGCGTGGGGGCCGTCCTGGCGGTCACGGCATCCTTCGTGCTCGCCCACAACATCCTCTACACCTACGTCGCGGCACTGATCGAACCGCTCGGCCTCGGCGGACGGACCGACACCGTCCTGCTCCTCCTAGGCCTGACCTCGCTGCTCAGCATCGCCCTCACCGGAGCCCTGATCGACCGGCACCTACGGACCCTGGCCCTCACCGCCTGCGTCCTCGTCGCCGTCGCGGCCCTGACCATCGCCGCAGCCCTGCTCGGCACGGCGTCCTGGCCGGTCTACGGCGCGGCCGCGATCTGGGGCCTCGGCTTCGGCGGCGCCGCCACCCTGCTGCAGACCGCCGCCGCCGACGCCGCCGACACGGCCGCCGACCTCGCCCGGTCCCTGCTGGTCACCTGCTGGAACCTCGGCATCGCCGCCGCCGCGTCCACCGGCGGCCTCCTCCTCGACCACGCGGGGCCGAACTCCCCGCCCTGGTCGGCCCTGGCGCTGCTGGCCCTCGCCCTGACGGTGACGGCGGCGGCGCGGTGGCACGGGTTCCCGGGCAAGGGGTGACGCTCGTTGGGGTGAAATCGACGCACGCTGCCCGGAACCGTCGGGCGATCCGCCCTACCGTGAATCGCATGACAGCCAGGGTTTCCGTCCAGCAACTCCAAGACCACGCCGATGAATTGATCGACCGGGTAGCGGCCGGGGAACGCATCGGGCTCACTCGCGACGGACGGCTGGTCGCCGTACTGGCTCCGCCCGACCCGGAGCAGCGGGTGCTGGCGGAGCTGGTACGCGAGGGCGCCGTCGCCCCGGAGAACGCCGCCACCGCGCGCGGGCTGGCCGGCTGGACCCCGCCCAGGATCGACGTCCGGCTCCCTTTCGGCCGCCGAGGCCCTGCACAGGATGCGCGCGGAGGAAGGCCATTGACCCAGCTACGGCGTCAGTGAGCCGATGAAGCCGTCCAGCCGGGTGACGACCTCGCGCAGGGCGTCGACCGAGCCGATCGGATCGTGGGGCAGTTCGAGGCCGTGGTCGGCGGAGGGCAGTTCCAGGACCTGGTGGCCGGTGGAGTCGGCGACAGCCCGGTCCCACAGTTCGTCGGCGCTGCCGCCGACCAGCAGGGTCGGTGCCGAGGTTCGGTGAAGGGCGCGAATCACGTGGTCGAGGGTCAGTACGCGGGTCAGCCAGGCGGCCGCGAGCTGCCGGTCGGCCGCGAGGCCGGCGGCGAAGCAGCCCAGCGACTTGCCGACCAGCAGGCGGCAGGCGCCGCGCTCGGCGTCGACGGCTTCGGCGACCTGCCGCTCGACCCAGGCGATCCGCTCGCCCATCGCCAACTCAACGAGTTCATCCGGGAGTTGCCACCAAAGTTCCTGGACCGTCCAGCCGTGCCGCTGGAGTACGGAGCCGGCGAAGTGCAGCAGCGGGCGGGCGGGCGAGTAGCCGGTGCCGGGGATGACCAGGGCGACCCGGTTCGGGTCGCCGTCGGTGCGGGTGGGGAGGCCGAGGGCGGCAGGTGCGGACATGGCCGCAGGCTACCGCCCCAACAACCGTACACGGAGCGCACTTTGGCGGTTCACGCCCGGCTCGCCCCGGGCCGGGCCGACTGGGGCCGGGTGGTGACCACCGCGAGGGTGCCGGCCAGGGCGATCGAGGCGAAGACGGCCAGCGCCCCGGTGGTGCCGACCGCGCCGGCCAGCATGCCGCCCAGCAACGCCCCGACCGGCATGACGAGTTGGCCGATCGAACGGGACAGGCCGAGCACCCGCCCCAACTGCTCGGGCGGGGACAGCTGTTGCTGCAGGGTGACCCAACTGACTCCCCAGACCGTCGCGCAGAAGCCGAACGCCAGCTGGTAGGCGATCAGCACCGGGAGCGCGGCCCCGAGCGAGGCCAACGGGATCAGGAACAGCGCGGTGGCGGCGAGCGGGCCGAAGACCGGGATCACCCTGGTCAGGCCGACGCGCCGGATGACCCGCTTGGCGGTGATCACCGCCGTCACCGCGGCGATGCTGTAGACGGCCTGGGTCAGCCCGAGCTCGCCCGGCCCCAAGTCCACGACCTGGTAGGCGAAGTAGGCGAAGAGGCCGCCGAGCCCGGCCCCGCCGAGGTTGAGGGCGGCAGCGGCGACGGCCAGCCGGGCCAGCAGCGGCTGGTCGCGCAGCACGTCGATCCCCTCCCGCAGCGACTCGGCGAGCCCGGGGCGCGCGGCGGCCTGCTTCGTCTCCTCACCCCGCCGGAGCCGGGGAAGACTCATGGCCAGCGCGGACAGCCCGTAGCTGACCGCGTCCGCCACCATCGCGGTGGCCGCCCCCACCGCCTGCACCAGCGCGGCCGCCAGCCCCGGACCGGCGATCTGACCGACCGAACGGGCCCCGGCCAGCTTGGCGTTGACCGCCACCAGGCCCTCCGCGGGCACGAAGTCCGCCACCACGGTGGGCACCGCGATGGCGGAGACCCCGCCCAGCGCACCGGAGACGGCCGCGACCGCGTAGAGCTGGACCAGCGTCAGCGCACCGGCGGCATGCGCCAGCGGGACGGCGGCGATCAGCAGCAGCTGGATGACGTCCACCGCGACCAGCAGCCGCCGACGGGCGGCCACCCGGTCGACCAGCACCCCGGCGAACGGCCCGGTCAGCCCCTGGACCCCGTACTCCAGGGCGAAGACCAGCGAGGCCGCCAACGGCCCGGTGTCCAGCAGCAGGATCGCCAGCGTGGGCAGGGCCAGCGCCGTGACCTGGGTGCCCGCCACGCTGACGCCCTGCGAGAACATCAGCGCCGACACGGCGCTGCGCGCGGGCGGCGGAGTGGCCGCGGGCGAGCCGTCTGCATTCTCATCTGCCATGCGTCCCAAGCTACTTCAACCCGTCGCGGCGCCGATTTCGCTACCGCGTCCCGCCGGTTCGTGCCATGATCGCGGCCGGAGGAAGGGGATTCCATGGGCTTCGTTCTCGCGTTCCTGGCCGCCCTGGTGGCCACCGTCGTCGGCGCCACCCTGTTCCTGATCCGCCGCGAACGCGCCCGCCGGCGCTGGGCGGGCGAGACCGAGGAGTGCCTGCTGATCGAGCAGCACCGGACCGCTCAGGCCGCCCGGCTCCGCAGCACCTACACCAGCGCGGCCATCCACAACGGCACCGGTCTGCTCCCCCAGGACCTGCACGAACACCAACCCTGAGGGAGCGCGGGGGAGAACGGAAACCCGGGTGCACCCGCCGACCACGCCGCGCGACACTACGCGCATGACCTCCGACACCCTCCGGACACCGCAGCAACGAGCCCTCGGCCACGTGGCCGCGCTGTCCTCGGGCCCGCCGGTCGACCCGACCCTGCGGGTGACCCTCGACCTCCACCGTTCCTGAGCTTGCTGGCCATTCCTGAGGCGGTCAGGAAGGTGTGGCACCACCTCGCCCGCTTCGGCGCGCCCGCGGCGAGCACTCCGGCGCCGAGCTGAGCGGACTTCACGGCGCCCGGCGCGAGCGGACGTCACGGCGTGAGCGCCGCCAGCGCCGTCGGCCGCACCGCGTCGGCGCCCGCCGAGCCGAGCAGCAGGGCGGCCAGGTCGTGCGGCGGGGCCGGTTCGCCGGTCGAGGTCGCCGCCGTGATCCGGTCCAGCCGAAAGCCGCGGCCGGCCCGCCGGGTGCGGCACCAGGCGATCAGATACCACTTGCCCTCGGCCGTGAGCAGCCCGGCCGGTTCCACCGTCCGGTCGCTCTCCCGCCCCGCCGCGTCCAGGTAGGACAGCCGCAGCACCGTGTTCTCCGTGAGCGCCCGCTCGACGGCCGTGCGGACCGACTCGGCGGTGCGGACCGACTCGGCCGTGCGGGCCGGTAGGGCGACGATCCGGGCGGCGAGTTCCTGTGCCGCCGTCGAGGCGGGGCCGCTCATCGAGGCCGCGATCTTCTGCGCGGCGGTACGGGCCGCACCGGCGTAGGGGGCGGAGGCGTCGGCGGCGGCGAGCGCGGCGACCAGCGCCGAGGCCTCGTCGGGGGTGAAGCGGATCGGCGGGAGGGTCATCGCCGGGTCGATCGACCAGCCGCCGCCGCGCCCGGTCGTGGTGCGCACCGGGACGCCCGCCGCCATCAGCGCCTGGAGGTCGCGCTGAACGGTGCGGGTGCTCACCTCGAAGCGCGCGGCGAGCGCGGCGACCGTCAGCGGTCGGGGCGCCGCCGCGCGCAGTTCCTCCACCAGTGCGTAGAGCCGAGGGGTGCGGTCCATGCGGCCGACGCTACCGCCCCGCGGCGACCAGGAAATCCCGCTCCCGCCGGTGCTCGCGCTCGGTGACGGTCAGCGGGAACAGGGTGAAGCCGTGCATCGCGCCGGCCACGACGTCGAGCCGGACGGGCGCCCCGGCCGCGCGCCACCGCTGGGCGAGGAAGCGCGAGTCGTCCAGCAGCGGGTCCTCGGTGCCGACGACCATCCGGGCGGGCGGCAGGCCGGTCAGGTCGGCGTACAGCGGGGAGACCTCCGGGTCGCGGCGCTGCTCGGGGGTCATGCCGGGCGTGAAGAGCTCGTAGCTCCCCCGGATCGACTCGGTGTTGCTCAGCAGCCGCCGGGAGCCGAACAGCCGCTGGCTGGGCGTCATCGACAGGTCGTACGGGCCGAAGGCCAGGTGGGCGGCCCGGAACGCGCCGGTGATGCCGTGCCGGTCGCGCAGGCGCAGCAGGGTCAGGACGGTGAGGTGGGCGCCGGCCGACTCGCCGCCGATCAGCAGCCGCCGGGTGCCGAACTCGGCCTCGGCGCGCTCCACCAGCCAGCGGGCGGCCGCCTCGCAGTCCTCGGGCCCGGCGGGGAAGGGGTGTTCGGGCGCCAGGCGGTAGTCCACGCTGACCACGGCCAGCCGGGCTTCGGTGGCGAGGCGCCACAGCTTGTCGTCCTGTCCGTCGGCCGATCCGAAGGTCCAGCCACCGCCGTGGACGTGCAGGTAGACGCCGTCGACGTGCTCGGGGGTGAAGATCCGGACCGCGACCCCGTCGGGCAGGACGCGGTCACGCCCCTGCGGCAGCCGCGCCGGGGGCGTGTCGCCGCCGAGCCGGTTGGTCCGCAGGTGTTCGATCGTGGCGGCGTCCAGGGTCCGGGCGCGGGGCGGGCGGAGCGCGGCGGCGGCCTCGAACTGCTCGTTGAAGGCCAAGGTCTCGGTGAGGCAGTCCTCGTCGGTGATCGTCATGGGTCGATCCTGGCGACCGTCCGCGACAACCCAGTGTCACCCTTTTCCGGTGACCCGCGTCACAATCGGTCCGGCCGGCGGTCGTCGGCTCCGTTCCACGCCTTCGCCGTAGCGGGAAAAGCAGTTGGTCCGGCCTCCTCGCCGGTCTGACAATCGCCGGATGACCGATGATCAGATCGACTGGGGTCGCCTGCGCGCAGCCCGTCGGGCCAGCACCCGCTTCTTCTCCGGCAGCCGCCCCCTGACCATCCACGAGCGGCTCACCACGCTGGCCGCCGCCGTCGACCCGGGCCTGTACCCCGACGTCTACGGCAACGGCGGCCCGGTAGGCGAACTGGAGGAGCGCACCGCGGCGCTCCTCGGCACGCAGGACGCGGTCTTCTTCCCCACCGGCACCATGGCCCAGCAGGTGGCCCTGCGGTACCACGCCGAACGGACCGGCAACCGGGCCGTCGCCCTCCACCCGCTCAGCCACATCGAGCGGCACGAGCGCCACGCCCACACCCAGCTCACCGGCCTGCGCGGCCTCTGGCCCACCACCGCACAGCGCCAGCCGACGCCCGAGGAACTCCGCTCGCTCGGCGAGCCCTTCGGCACCGTGGTGGTCGAGCTCCCCCTGCGCGACCCGGGCTTCCTCCTCCCCAGTTGGGAGGAGCTCACCGAACTGGTCGCCGCCGCCCGCGAAACCGGCGCCCGGGTGCACTTCGACGGCGCCCGGCTGTGGAACACCACGGCCCACTTCGGCAAGCCGCTCGACGAGATCGCGGCCCTCGCCGACAGCGTCTACGTCTCCTACTACAAGGACCTCGGCGGCATCAGCGGCGCCGCCCTCGCCGGCGACGAGACGCTCACCGCCTACGCCCGCACCTGGCGCCACCGCTACGGCGGCCAGCTCTACCAGCAGTGGCCGGCCGCCCTCTCCGCGCTCGCCGGCTGGACACCGTGCTCCCCGAGCTGCCCGGTTACGCCGCCCACGCCGCGACACTCATCCCCGCCCTGGCCACCCTCCCCGGCGCCCGCATCCACCCGGCGGTGCCGCCCACCCACGAGTTCCAGCTCTGGCTGCCCCACCCCGCGAAGGCCCTGAACCAGGCCGTCCTCGCCCTCGCCGAGCAGGAGCGGATCTGGTTCGTCCCGGAGTGGACCGACGCCGCCCCCGGCCTCGCCATGGCCGAGGTGAGCCTGGACGGCCCGGCACAGGCGTGGACGCCGGAGGAGGTCACCGAACTCGGGCTGCGCTTCCTCGAGTTGGCTGCGGCCGCCGAGAAGGGGGCCACCGCAGCCGGCCGGGGCTGATCGGCGACACCACCGAAGCTCCGCAGCCCCGGGCGGCGGCGCCCGGCCGAGGAGCCGGGCGCCGCTGCAAGGAACGACGATCGGGCCGAAATCCCGCGCCCCGATCGCCCCACCGCGCGAACCCCTTTCCGCCGGACAAACGGTTGGCGGGCGCCAGACCCTTTGTGTCAGAATGACGATTATGAGCAAGCAGCATGTGGGGGACTTCGCCGACGTCCGCAACCGCGAGGAGCTGACGGCCCTGATGGCCTCCGGGTCACGGCCGAAGTGGTTGATGTTCTGGGGGCACACCGCGCGGAAGGACGGTGTGACGCGGCAGGAGTGCCTGAGCCAGTGGTGGCCCGGGCGGTTCACCGTCGACGGGGTGACGTACGCCTCCGCCGAGCACTGGATGATGGCCGGGAAGGCCCGGATGTTCGGGGACGAGGCCGTCGAGCAGCGGGTCCTGGCGGCCCGTACGCCCGCCGAGGCGAAGAAGCTGGGCCGGCTGGTCAGGGGCTTCGACGAGAAGACCTGGGCGGCTGGCCGGTTCGAGCTGGTGGTCGAGGGGAACGTCGCGAAGTTCGGTCAGGACGAGACCCTGCGGGAGTACCTGCTGGGCACCGGCGGCCGCGTCCTGGTCGAGGCCAGCCCGGTGGACCGGATCTGGGGCATCGGGCTCGCCGCGGACGACATCCGGGCCGAACGCCCGCTGGAGTGGCGGGGGTTGAACCTGCTGGGGTTCGCCCTGATGGAGGCTCGGGCGCGACTGGGCGGCTGAGGCCGGCCCTTCCACCGCCGGCCGGGGCGGTCGCGGTCCCGCGACCGTCCCGCCCCGCCGAGCCACCCCGACGCACCCCAACTCGCCACAGCCACAGCCCCGGTGGCCCGGAGCGCGACCGGCGCACTTCGCGCCACGACCGCCCCTTGCCGCGCTCCTTGACACCACTCGGGCACGACTGGTCGTGCTCCCGTAACTCCTTCGCCACATTCCAACGCCAGGATGTCCCGCAGTCAGGGTGCAGATGGACAGGTTGGGGCGATCATGCGCATGCGGTCGACGGAAGAATCCGCAGGCCAGCAGCCGGAGTGCGAGCAACGGGCCGCCGAACTCCGGGCCGAACTCGACGAGTTGCTCAGCGCGAGCCGCTACGCGGGCCAACGTGAACGGCGGCTGAACGAGGCGATCCGGGCGGCCCCCGGCCGCCAACGCCCGGACGGCGACCTGCTGCGGCAGCTCGCCCAGGCCCGCACCCTGCGCGAGGGACTGGGCGCACGCTGCCTCCAACTAAGCGACCAGCTCCAGGAGTTGGAGAACCGCCTGAGACAGCGGCGGCACCCGCAACAGCCGCCGCACCCGCAACAACCGCTCCCCGCCGAGCCCCAGCCCCGCCAGGCCCCACCGCCACCACCGCCACCGCCCGCCCGGCCCGACCTGGGCGCCCTCACCGAGCGGATCACCGGCCTCCACCGACGCGGCGCCTTCCCCGAGGCCGAGGAACTGCTGAACCAGGCCGCCGCCCGCCTAGCCCCCACCGACGCCGCCTTACTGGTCGGGATGCTCTCCCAGCGCGGCCCCACCGGCGCCTCGCTCCACCTGGCCCGCACCGCCGCCGGGGGCACCCCGGACCACGCGGTCGCCGTGCTGGCGGAGCTGCGCGAACTGGGCCTGGCCGAGGAGGCCGCCGAGCTGTTCCACACGTTCTGGACCCACCCCGCGTCCGCCGTCCCGATCCTGCTGGCGGCGCTGGAGCGGGCCGGGCAGCACGCCGACTGCGCCACACTGCTCTGGGAGTGGGGATCGGCTCCGGCCCCGGAGCTGACCTCCCTCGCCGCCTGCCTCCAGCAGCACGGCCGCCCCGCCGACGTGCGGACCCTGCTGCGCCAGGCGGCCGGCCGCCCGACCGCCGACCTCGCCGGGCTCGCGACGGAACTGCCGCCCGCGCTCGCCGCCCTCCTGCTGCACGAGCTGGCCGGCCTGCGCCCGCCGGCCGAACTAGTGCGCCTGGCCACCGCGCTGGAGGCCCACCCCGACCTCTACCGGCAGCTGCTGGACGCGCTGCTCGCCGACGGGTCCCGCCACCGCACCACCCTCGCCGCCCTGCGCAGCGCCGGGCTGTCGACCGCCCCGCCGGGCGCCCCGCGCTCCCGCTGGGGCCGGCGCTGAAGCCGCTGGAAAGCGGGGAGCCCCCGCCCGCCCCCACGAAGGAGGACGGCCGGGGGCTCCCCGGAGTACCGGGTGCCGGACTCAGCAGCCGATCAGACGGGCCGCCAGGTAGCCCTTCACCTGGTCCAGCGACACGCGCTCCTGCGACATCGAGTCGCGGTCGCGAACGGTCACCGCGTTGTCCTCGAGGGTGTCGAAGTCGACCGTCACGCAGAACGGAGTGCCGATCTCGTCCTGGCGGCGGTAGCGCTTGCCGATCGCGCCCGCGTCGTCGAACTCGACGTTCCACGCGGCGCGCAGGTCGGCGGCCAGGCCGCGGGCCTTCGGGGAGAGGTCGGCGTTGCGCGACAGCGGCAGGACGGCGACCTTGACCGGGGCCAGCCGCGGGTCGAGCCGCATGCCGACGCGCTTCTCCATGACGCCCTTGGCGTTCGGCGCCTCGTCCTCGAAGTAGGCGTCGAGCAGGAAGGCCAGCATGGCGCGGTTGAGGCCGGCCGCGGGCTCGATGACGTACGGGAAGTACTTCTCGCCGCTCTCCTGGTCGAAGTACTTGAGGTCCTGACCGGAGGCCTCGCTGTGCACCCGCAGGTCGTAGTCGGTGCGGTTGGCGACGCCCTCGAGCTCGGAGAACTCGGAGCCGCCGAAGTTGAAGCGGTACTCGATGTCCACCGTGCGCTTGGCGTAGTGGGAGAGCTTCTCCTTCGGGTGCTCGAAGAAGCGCATGTTCTCGGTGCGCAGACCGAGGTCGACGTACCAGTCCCAGCGCTGCTGGAGCCAGTACTCGTGCCACTGCTCGTCGTCACCCGGCTTGACGAAGAACTCCATCTCCATCTGCTCGAACTCGCGGGTGCGGAAGATGAAGTTGCCGGGGGTGATCTCGTTGCGGAAGCTCTTGCCGGTCTGGGCGATGCCGAACGGCGGCTTCCGGCGCGAAGTGCTCTGGACGGACTTGAAGTTGGTGAAGATGCCCTGGGCGGTCTCCGGGCGCAGGTACGCCAGGCCGGCGGCCTCCTCGGTGACGCCGAGGTGGGTCTTCAGCATGCCCGAGAAGTCCTTGGGGTCGGTGAACTGACCCTTGGTGCCGCAGTCGGGGCAGTTGACGTCCTTGAGGCCGTTCGGCGGCGGGAAGCCGTGCTTGGCCTCGTACTTCTCCTCCAGGTGGTCGGCCCGGTGACGCTTGTGGCAGGACATGCACTCGGTCAGCGGGTCGTTGAAGGTGGCGACGTGGCCGGAGGCCTCCCAGACCTCGCGGGCGAGGATCACCGACGAGTCGAGTCCGACGACGTCCTCACGGGCCTGGACCATCGCGCGCCACCACTGGCGCTTGATGTTCTCCTTGAGCTCGACACCCAGCGGCCCGTAGTCCCAGGCGGCACGCGTGCCGCCGTAGATCTCGCTGCAGGGATAGACGAAGCCACGGCGCTTGCTCAGGCTGACGATCGTGTCGATCTTGTCGGCGGCCACAGTGCTCTCTTCAGTACGTACGGCACGGTCAGGGCACGGCTGGTTGCGCGTACCCGAATACCTCAGGTTACCGGCCAGACGGGTACGGGGTTCAAATCGGTATCGTCCGACTTCCCCCACCGATGGCCACCGCCCGTTCACCCATCCAAGTGATTTGACAATCATTTCCAACTCAGATGAGAATGATTGTCATGATGATCGGACTGCCTGGACGCCGGACCCGCACGACCGTCGCCCTCACCACCACCGCCCTCGTCGCCTCGCTGGCCCTCACCGCCTGCGGCGGCAGCAGCAGCGCCAAGGGCACGGACGGCAAGCTGAACGTCGTCGCCTCCTTCTACCCGATGGAGTTCCTGGCCCAGCAGATCGGCAAGGACCACGTCTCGATCACCGACCTCACCGCGCCCGGCGTCGAGCCGCACGACCTGGAGCTCACCGCCAAGCAGGTCGCCGGCGTCCAGAAGGCCGACGCGATCGTCTACCTCAAGGGCCTGCAGCCCACCGTCGACCAGGCCGTCGACCAGTCGTCCGCCAAGACGAAGATCGACGCCACCGCCGCCAGCCCGCTGGTCGACCACCACCTCGACGAGGGCGCCGAGGGCGGGGACGCCCACAAGGACAAGGGCCCGGCCGGCGACCCGCACGTCTGGCTCGACCCGGCCCGCTACGCCGCGATCGCCAAGAGCGTCGGCGACGGCTTCGCCAAGGCCGACCCGTCCCACGCCGAGGACTACAAGAAGAACACCGACGAGCTGGTCACCAAGCTCACCGCCCTGGACCAGGAGTTCCAGGCCGGGCTGAAGGACACCAGGACCAAGACCTTCGTCACCAGCCACGCCGCCTTCGGCTACCTCGCCGACCACTACGGCCTCACCCAGGTCGCCATCAACGGCGTCGACCCGGAGTCCGAGCCCACCCCGGCCCGCCTGGCCGAGGTGCAGAAGGCCGCCAAGGACAACGGCGTCACCACGATCTTCTTCGAGACCCTGGTCAGCCCCAAGCTCGCCGACACCGTCGCCAAGGACCTCGGTCTGAAGACCGCCGTCCTGGACCCGCTGGAAGGCGTCAAGGACCCGTCCAAGGACGACTACCTGAGCGTCATGCGACAGAACCTGGCCAACCTCCAAGCCGCCCTCGGCGCCCCGAGCGGCGCACCGAGCAGCGCCCCCGGCAGCACCTCTGGCACCACCCCCACCCCCGCGAGCTGACGGGACGCAACACCATGACCCACCCGATACCCCCGGCCGTCCGCCTCCGTGACGCCGTCGCCTCGCGCGGCGGCCGGCCGGTGCTGCGCGGCGTCGACCTCACCGTCCGACCGGGCGAGGTCGTCGCCCTGCTCGGCGCCAACGGCTCCGGCAAGTCGACCACCGTCAAGGCCGTGATCGGCGCCGTGCCGTTGGAGCACGGCACCCTGGAGCTGTTCGGCACCCCGTACGGCTCCTTCCGCGCCTGGCACCGGATCGGGTACGTCCCGCAGCGCACCACCGCCGCCTCCGGCGTCCCGGCCACCGTGCGCGAGGTGGTCTCCACCGGACGGCTGGCACAGCACCGGCTGCTGCCCTTCCGCCGCAAGGACCGCACCGCGGTGGACCGCGCGCTGGCCGCCGTCGGCATGCTGGACCGGGCCGGGGACGGCGTCGCCGACCTGTCCGGCGGCCAGCAGCAGCGGGTGCTGATCGCCCGCGCCCTGGTCGGCACCCCCGACCTGCTGATCATGGACGAGCCGATGGCCGGCGTGGACGCCGCCAGCCAGCAGGTGCTCGCCGACACCCTGCGCACCGAGGTCGAGCGCGGCGCCTCCGTCCTCCTCGTCCTGCACGAACTCGGCCCGCTGGAGCCGCTGATCGACCGCGCCGTGGTGCTGCGGGACGGCTGCGTCGCGCACGACGGCCCGCCCGTGCCCAACACCGGCCTGCACGCGCTGCCCGGCCACGACCACGTCCACCCGCACGCCGACCTCACCCCGCCGAGGCTGCTCGCATGACCGAGATGCTCTCCTACGACTTCATGCAGCGGGCCCTGCTCGCCGCCGTGCTGGTCGGGATCACCGCCCCCGCCGTCGGCATCTACCTGGTGCAGCGCCGCCAGGCCCTGATGGGCGACGGCATGGGCCACGTCGCGATGACCGGCGTCGGCCTCGGCTTCATCTTCCAGACCAGCCCGGTCTGGATGGCCGTGCTGGTCTGCGTGCTCGGCGCGGTCACCATGGAGCTGGTCCGCTCGCGCGGCAACCAGCGCGGCGACATCGCCCTGGCGATGCTCTTCTACGGCGGCATGGCCTGCGGCAAGCTGCTGGTGTCGATGTCCGCCCAGGCCGGAGCCGGCTCCCTGGAGAGCTACCTGTGGGGCTCGATCCTCACCGTCGCGCCCGAGGACCTGGTCACCGTCGCGGTGCTCGGCACGGTGGTCATCGCGGTGACGGTCGGCCTGCGCCGCCAGCTCTTCGCGATCTGCCAGGACGAGGACTTCGCCCGGGTCACCGGCGTGCCGGTGCGCACCCTCAACCTGATGCTCGCGGTGATGGCCGCGGTCACCGTCACGGTCGCCATGCGGGTGGTGGGGCTGCTGCTGGTCAGCGCCCTGATGGTGGTCCCGGTGGTCGCCGCCCAGCAGCTCACCCGCTCCTTCGCCGCCACCCAGGCCGCCTCGATCGCGCTCGGCGTGGTGGTCTCGCTGGCCGGCGTCACCGGCTCCTACCAGCTCAACGTGCCCTCCGGCCCGGCCATCGTGCTGCTCGCCATCGTGGTCTTCGCGGTGTTCAGCGTGATCGCCGCCCCGCTCGCCCGCCGCCGCCACCGCCGCGGCGACACCGAACAGGGGCCGCAGGTCTGCGACGTCCGGCTCCCCGACCAGCCCGGCCCGATCGCCGGTCAAACCCCCGGCCAAATCCCGGGAAAGACTTCCTCCGACGCGACCACTCCGGAGCGGCGGGCCGGACTGGCACAATGAGGTGCGTGACGCCCACGACCCCAGGAGGACCCACGGTGACCACCGCAGGCCCGTCGCCGCGCGCCCGATCGACCCGGCAGCGTGCCGCCGTCTCGGCGGCCCTGGACGAGATCGCGGACTTCCGCAGCGCGCAGGAGCTCCACGACCTGCTCAAGCACCGCGGGGACTCCGTCGGTCTGACCACGGTCTACCGCACCCTGCAGTCGCTCGCCGACGCCGGTGAGGTGGACGTGCTGCGCACCGCCGACGGCGAGGCCGTCTACCGCCGGTGCAGCAGCGGGCACCACCACCACCTGGTCTGCCGGCACTGCGGCGCCACCGTCGAGGTCGAAGGACCGGCGGTCGAGCGCTGGGCCAACGCGGTCGCCGCCGAGCACGGGTTCAGCGACATCGCCCACACCCTGGAGATCTTCGGCACCTGCGCGGACTGCGCGAAGAAGGACTGAAGCCCGCACCGGGGCAGCCGGTACGGACGCACCGAGGGGCCCGCGGGAATCGTTCCCGCGGGCCCCTGTCGTGCCGTCGGCGAAAGGCCTCAGCGCTGGGAGGGCAGCACGCCCGGCGCGGGGAGCTCGTTCGGGATCGCCCCGCCGAAGCGCCGGTCGCGCATCGCGAACTGCTCGCAGGCGCGCCACAGGTCGCGGCGGTCGAAGTCCGGCCAGAGCACGTCCTGGAACACGAACTCGGCGTACGCGGACTGCCAGAGCAGGAAGTTGGAGGTGCGCTGCTCGCCGCTGGGGCGCAGGAACAGGTCCACGTCCGGCATGTCCGGGTGGTACATGTAGCGGGCGAGGGTCTTCTCGTTGACCTTCTTCGGGTCCAGCTTCCCGGCCGCGACGTCCCGCGCGATCGCCTGTGCGGCGTCGGCGAGTTCGGCCCGGCCGCCGTAGTTGACGCACATGTAGAGCGTCACCGCGTCGTTGCCCTTGGTCTGCTCCTCGGCGACCTGCAGCTCCTGGACGACGCTCTTCCACAGCTTGGGCATCCGGCCGGCCCAGCGGATCCGCACGCCCATCGCGTCCATCTCGTCCCGGCGGCGGGCGATGACGTCCCGGTTGAAGTTCATCAGGAACTTCACCTCGTCGGGCGAACGCTTCCAGTTCTCGGTGGAGAACGCGTACAGCGAGATGTTCTTGACGCCGAGCTCGATCGCGCCCTTGAGGACGTCCAGCACGACGGACTCGCCCACCTTGTGGCCCTCGGTGCGCGGCAGCCCGCGCTCCTTGGCCCAGCGGCCGTTGCCGTCCATCACGATGGCGACGTGCTCGGGGACCAGCTCACCGGGGATCTTCGGCGGCTGTGCGCCGCTGGGGTGTGGGGTCGGGGGAACGTAGTTCCGCTGCTTGCCGCCGCCGAAGAGCCGTCGCGCTGCCATGTGCTCACTTCTCCACGTATCTCATCGAGCGGATGCCCCGCTCCAGGTGCCACTGCAGATAGGCCGCGACCAAGCCGCTGCCCTCCCGCCAGTACCGCGGCTCGCAGGCGTCGGCCGTCTGCCAGTCCCCTGACAGCAGCGCCCCGAGCAGTACCAGTGTCTCAGGGGAGGGTACGGCACATCCGGGCACTCGGCAGTCCGCGCACAGCACCCCCCCTGCGGGGAGCGAGAAGAAACGGTTCGGCCCGTCCAGGCCGCACTTGGCGCAGTCGGTGAAGCTCGCGCCGTACCCGTTCACCGCGAGCGAGCGCAGCAGGAACGCGTCCAGCACCAGGTGCGACTCGTGCAGCCCGGCCGCCAGCGTGCGCAGCGCGCCCACCAGCAGCAGGTACTGCTGCACGGCCGGCTCGCCCTCGTTCTCGGCGAAGCGCTCGGCCGTCTCCAGCATCGCCGTGCCGGCGGTGTAGCGGCCGTAGTCGGTGACGATCGAACCGCCGTACGGGGCGATGGTCTCCACCTGGGTGCACAGCGGCAGCCCGCGCCCGACCAGCTCGCTGCCCCGGCTGAAGAACTGCACGTCGACGTGCGAGAACGGCTCCAGGCGGGCACCGAACTTGGACTTGGTCTTCCGCACCCCGCGCGCCACCGCCCGCACCTTGCCGTGCTGGCGGGTCAGCAGGGTGATGATCCGATCGGCCTCGCCGAGCTTCTGCGCCCGCAACACGACGCCGTCGTCCCGGAAAAGACTCATGGGAACCATTGTCCCCCAGGGCCCGCCCGCCCACGGACAGCCGTGGTGCCCGCACCGGGGCCGTGGGGGAGGACCACTGCGGTGCGGGTCACGGCGGGCCCGGAGGGGGTTTCGGGCCCGTTTGTGGGGGATGCGGAAGGTCTCGGGGGCCGCCAGGCTCAGCCTCTTACAGGTTCTCGTACGGCGCCCGGGTCGCCGCCTCCAGCAGCGCCGGCACCTGGCCCTTCGGCAGGTCCAGACAACTCCCGACCGCGGCCAGCACCTCGCGCTCCTGCGGCAGGTAGCGCCCGTCGGCCAGGGCGATCGCGGCGCCCTGCAGCAACAGCCGCTCCCTGCCCTGCTGGGCCAGGTGCGGGGCCAGCGGTTCGAGCGCCGCGTGCAGCTCCACGGCCAGGCCCCCGGCCATCCCGTGGGCGTCGTGGAGCTCGCCGCCGAGCCCGGACAGCGCGGCGAGCGCGGCCAGCACCTGGGCCTCGCCGCAGTCCTCGAACCCGGCCTCGCGCACCGCCGCGCAGGCCGCCTCGCGGGCCGCCCGGTGGGCGGTGCCGCCGGCCGCGAGCAGGGCCAGCGCGATGGTGTACTGGGCGTCCCGCAGCATCGCGCCGAGGCGCACACTGGTGGGCTGCTCCAGGGCTTCGACGCCG
This sequence comes from Kitasatospora sp. NPDC001683, assembly GCF_053596495.1. Classification (NCBI taxonomy): domain Bacteria; kingdom Bacillati; phylum Actinomycetota; class Actinomycetes; order Kitasatosporales; family Streptomycetaceae; genus Kitasatospora; species Kitasatospora sp. NPDC001683. The sequence continues at coordinate 12,026 of NZ_JBSFGK010000056.1, read as the reverse complement.
TAGCGCCCGTGGCAGCTGGTGCACTGCACGCTGCCGATCACCGGTCCGAGCGGGAGGACGGGCGTCCCCAGCAGCCGCAGCCACCGCCGGCCGTGCTGCCGACGGTAGTTGCGGTCGCCGCCGCAGCCCGGGCAGAAGAAGTCACCGAGAACGTCGGTCCGCCACCTCGGGCGAACACCACACAACCTGGTCACGGCGCCACTCCCCAGACATGGCAGGCGGCCTGCACAACTATGGGCAGGTCACGCGACCGGACACCGAGGCCGTCCCACCGACCCGGCTTTCCGGTGGATCGATGTTGCCATGGTTACCGGCACGTGTCAGTACCTCGAACGGCTTCCGATCCGAAAAAATGTGGCGCAGACCACAACGCGCGACGGGCACGGCGAAGGGCCGCCCGGCAGGACGGCCCTTCGCGTACCACCCGTACGAATTAGCCGCGCTGCGAGCGGTTGACGGCGCTGATCATCGCCTTCAGCGAGGCCAGCACGGTGTTGCCGTCGATGCCCACGCCCCACAGCACCTTGCCGTCCACCGCGCACTCCACGTACGCGGCGGCCTGGGCGTCGCCGCCCTCGCTCAGCGCGTGCTCGGCGTAGTCCAGCACCCGTACGTCCACGCCGATCCGGGCCAGCGCGTCCGCGAAGGCCGAGACCGGGCCGTTGCCGGTGCCGGACAGGGTCACCGGCGCACCGTCCACCACGGCCTCGGCGGTCAGCGCGTCCCGGCCGTCCTCGGTGGTCAGGCTGCGCGAGCCGGCCAGCGACAGCCGGCCCCACGGGTTGGCCGGGGTGGGCAGGTACTCGTCCTCGAAGACCCGCCAGATCTCCGCCGGGGTGACCTCGCCGCCCTCGGCGTCGGTCTTGGCCTGGATGATCCGGGAGAACTCGATCTGCATCCGGCGCGGCAGGTCCAGCTTGTGGTCGTTCTTCAGGACGTACGCCACCCCGCCCTTGCCGGACTGGCTGTTGACCCGGATGACCGCCTCGTAGGTGCGGCCGACGTCCTTCGGGTCGATCGGCAGGTACGGCACGCCCCAGGTGTGCTCGTCCACCGGCACCCCGGCCGCCTTCGCGTCCGCCTCCAGGACCTCGAAGCCCTTCTTGATGGCGTCCTGGTGCGAGCCGGAGAAGGAGGTGTACACCAGGTCGCCGGCGTACGGGTGGCGCGGGTGCACCTCCATCTGGTTGCAGTACTCGGCGGTGCGGCGCACCTCGTCGATGTCGGAGAAGTCGATCTGCGGGTCGATGCCCTGCGAGAACAGGTTCATCCCCAGCGTCACCAGGTCGACGTTGCCGGTCCGCTCGCCCTGCCCGAACAGACACCCCTCGATGCGGTCCGCGCCCGCCATGTAGGCCAGTTCGGCGGAGGCGACGGCGGTGCCGCGGTCGTTGTGCGGGTGCACCGACAGGCAGACGAACTCGCGGCGGGACAGGTTCCGCGACATCCACTCGAACTGGTCGGCCTGGACGTTCGGGGTGGCCCGCTCGATGGTGGCCGGCAGGTTCAGGATGATCTCGCGGCCCTCGCCCGGCTGCCAGACGTCCATCACCGCCTCGCAGACCTCCAGCGCGAAGTCCAGCTCGGTGTCCACGAAGATCTCCGGCGAGTACTGGTAGCCGAAGACGGTGTCGTCGCCCAGCAGCTTCTCCGCGTACTCCATCACCAGCCGGGTGCCGTCCACGGCGATCGCCTTGGTGGCCGCCTTGTCGTTGCGGAACACCACCCGGCGGAACAGCGGGGCGGTCGCGTTGTACAGGTGGACGGTCGCCCGCGGGGCGCCGACCAGCGCCTCCACGGTCTTCTCGATCAGCTCCTCGCGGGCCTGGGTCAGCACCGAGATGGTGACGTCCTCCGGGATCGCCCCCTCCTCGATCAGCGACCGCACGAAGGCGTGGTCGGTGGCGCCGGAGGACGGGAAGCCGACCTCGATCTCCTTGTAGCCCATGGCGACCAGCAGGTCGAACATCTTCCGCTTGCGGGCCGGGGACATCGGGTCGATCAGCGCCTGGTTGCCGTCCCGCAGGTCGGTGGAGAGCCAGCGCGGCGCCTTGGTGATCACCTTGTCCGGCCAGGTGCGGTCCGGCAGGTCGACGGTGCCGAACGGCAGGTAGCGCCCGTGCCGCATGCCCGAGGGCCGCTGGCGGACGGAGGCGGCGGTGATCGGGGTCGGCCGGTCGACGAAGGCGCGAGCGGCGGGAACGGACGCGGCGGAGGTCTGCTCGGTCATGGAGGTGACTCTCGGCTTCCTGTGGATGCTTGGGTACCGGGCGGGTCGGGAGGGATCAACACCGACTGGCCGGCCTCTGCTGCCGCTCGCGATACGCCGTTGGATCGCCGATTCCGCGCACAGCTCGTTCCCCGCGGCGAGGGAGCCGGCCCCAGTGGACTACAGGCCCTCGACGCGGCAGCTAAGAAGAAGCAGCCCGTTGCGCATGATGGGCCCAGCGTAACCCAGCGCCGCGCGCCCCCGAAGTGATCCGGGCTTCCGTTCCACCCCTTGAGACGGCGACGGTCACGCCAAAGGTGATGACAAACGGTCACCGATGCCTCACTCTGGGCCACATGACTGCAGGAGTCCCGCACTGCGCGATCGTCCCGCCATACGTCCTGGGCCGCCTCGCCGAGGCCGGTCACGAGCCCGCCATCCACTCCCTCGCCCTCGACACCGCGCACCGCGCGGCCCGTCTCACCGCTCCCCCGCCGACCGCCGGCGCGCCCGGCCTGAACCGGGTGATCGCCGACACCGGGCACGGCCAGCGGCTGCCCGGACGCACCGTCCGCACCGAGGGCCAGGCCCCGGTCACCGACACCTCCGTCAACCACGCCTACGACGGCCTCGGCGACACCTTCGCGCTGTACTCCGAGGTCTTCGGCCGCGACTCGATCGACGGCCGGGGTCTGCGGCTGGACGCCAGCGTCCACTACGGCCGGAACTACGACAACGCCTTCTGGAACGGCCAGCGGATGGTCTTCGGCGACGGCGACGGCGAGATCTTCGGTGACTTCACCGCCTGCGTCGACGTCATCGGCCACGAACTCACCCACGGCGTCACCCAGTTCACCGCCGGCCTGGAGTACCAGGACCAGCCCGGCGCGCTCAACGAGTCGGTCTCCGACGTCTTCGGCTCGCTGGTCAAGCAGTACGCGCTGCACCAGAGCGCCGCCGACGCCGACTGGCTGATCGGCGCCGGGCTGCTCGCCCCCGGGATCCAGGGCGTGGCGCTGCGCTCGATGAAGGCCCCCGGCACCGCCTACGACGACCCCCAGCTCGGCAAGGACCCGCAGCCCGCGCACATGCGGGACTACGTGAACACCACCGAGGACAACGGCGGGGTGCACATCAACTCCGGCATCCCCAACCACGCGTTCTACCTGCTGGCCACCGCCCTCGGCGGCCAGTCCTGGGACCGCGCCGGGCGGATCTGGTACGACACCCTGACCGGCGGCCAGTTGCCCGCCGACGCCGACTTCACCGCCTTCGCCCGGGCCACCGTGGCCGCGGCCAAGGCCCGTTACCCCGGCCAGCCCTCGGTCGCGGACACCGTGACGGCCGCCTGGGCCCAGGTCGGCGTGAGCCCGGGGTGAGGGCGGACGAACGGGGCCTGCCCCGGTGGTCGAGACCGGGTTGAGGTGCACTTGAGGTCACGGTCCGGGAAAAGCGTCGCAAAAGCCTTCCCTGCGTAGCACCATGGACACCATGCGCATCCAGGTGACCCGGACCGGCGGCCTCGCCGGAATCGTCCGCCACGCCGAACTCGACACCGTCGACCGCACGGACGCCCCGCACGTCCACGCGCTCGCCCGCGAAGCCGTCGCGGGAGGGCTGCGCGCCCCCTCGTACGGCGTACCGGACGGCTTCCACTACGAGATCACCGTCGACGGACGGACGGTGCACTGCGCCGACCCCAAGCTCACCGACTCCCAGCGGGAGCTGGTGTCCCTGGTGCTGCGCGAGGGCGCGTAACCCCCGCGCAGCGTCCGCGGGTCGTCGGAAGCTCGCCGGAAGCCCGTCAGAAGCTCGTCAGAAGCTCGTCAGAAGCCGAGCTTGCGCAGCTGCTTGGGGTCGCGCTGCCAGTCCTTGGCCACCTTGACGTGCAGGTCCAGGTAGACCGGCGTGCCGAGCAGCGCCTCGATGTGCTTGCGGGCGGTGGTGCCGACGTGCTTGAGCCGCGAGCCCTTGGCGCCGATCACGATCGCCTTCTGGCTCTGCCGCTCGATGTAGACGTTGGCGTGGATGTCCAGCAGCGGGCGGTCCGCCGGGCGGCCCTCGCGCGGCAGCATCTCCTCGACCACGACGGCCAGCGAGTGCGGCAGTTCGTCCCGCACGCCCTCCAGGGCGGCCTCGCGGATCAGCTCGGCGACCATGATCTGCTCGGGCTCGTCGGTGAGGTCGCCGTCCGGGTAGAGCTGGTCGCCCTCGGGCAGCAGCTTGGTGAGCAGGTCGGCGACCAGTTCCACCTGCTTGTCGCCGACGGCGGAGACCGGGATGATCTCGGCCCACTCGAAGCCCAGCTCGACGCCGAGCTGCTGGATGGCGATCAGCTGCTCGGCCAGCCGCTTGGAGTCGACCAGGTCGGTCTTGGTGACGATGGCGACCTTGGGGGTCTTCTTGATCCCGGCGATCTCCTTGGCGATGAACTTGTCGCCGGGGCCGATCTTCTGGTCGGCGGGCAGGCAGAAGCCGATCACGTCGACCTCGGCCCAGGTGGTGCGGACCAGGTCGTTGAGGCGTTCGCCGAGCAGGGTGCGGGGCTTGTGCAGACCGGGGGTGTCGACCAGCACGAGCTGGGCGTCCGGGCGGTGCACGATGCCGCGCACGGTGTGCCGGGTGGTCTGCGGGCGGTCGGAGGTGATCGCGACCTTCGTCCCCACCAGGGCGTTGGTCAGGGTCGACTTGCCCGCGTTGGGACGGCCGACGAAGCACGCGAACCCGGAGCGGTACGAGGAGGAAGGGGCATTCATGGGCTCCATTCTCCCTGATCACCGGAGCCGCGCCGTCCGCGCCGTCCCGGGCCGGTGGTCACGGCCGGCTCAGCCCTTGTCGCCGCCCCGTCCGACCAGTGAGAAGACCACCAGCAGCAGCAGGAAGACGAGCGAGCCCCAGAGCCAGTAGACCGTGCCGGTCTCCTGCCACTTGCCCATCCCCATCACGAACAGCACCAGCCCGGCGACGAACGCCCACGCCCCCATGCCCCAGCCCCTCACCGAGTCCACTCCCCCGGTGAGGTTATCGGCTCAACGCCGCAAGGGCCGTAGGACGGCCCCGCGGCGGCCCCTCAGCGGGCCTCGGCCGACACCCGCAGCGTCCCGTCCGGACCGGCCAGCAGCACCGGCGTCCCGGCCCCGCCCAGGTCCCGCACGGCCGCCAGGTCGGCCTCGGCCGGCTGCTCGGCCTCGCTCACCAGGGCAGCCGCCTCCAGCGACTTCGCACCGCTGGCCACCGCCATCGCCACCGCCGTCTGCAGCGCGCTCAGCTCCAGTGACGCCAGCGAGACCGTCCCGGCGACGTAGGTGCGGCCGGTCTCGTCACGCACCGCGGCCCCCTCGGGCACGCCGTTGCGGGCGCGGGCCGAGCGGGCCAGGGTGATGATCTTCTTGTCTTCGGGGTCGAGTTCGACGATGTCACTCATGCCGCCGAGCATAGGCGGCCCGCTCACCCGCCGAGCGGGCGAGCACCCGCCCCGAGCCCCTTTGGCCGGCGAGCGGGCGAGCACCCGCCCCGAGCCGAAGGGGCGCGCCGGTGTCGAAAGGGAGAAGCGACCAGCGAGGAACGAGCGCCGGAGCGCCGACCGTCGGCACCGGGCCGGAGCGCCCCGGAGGCGAGCGGGCGAGTATCAGTGGCCGACCGGGTGGGTGCGCCCCGGGTTCGGATTGAGCACCTTGACGAAGGTCTTCGCGGCCCCGGACGGCAGCGGCTCCTCCTGCGAGATCCGCTTGCGCCAGAACGGGTTGTCGTGCGGCAGGTGGCTGCTCACCCGGCCGTACATCCCGAAGGTGGTCAGGACGATCCCGAAGACGAACGCGAACAGCACGTTCGACATCCGGAAGTTGAGGATGTTCGCCTCCGGCCGCCCGAGCACCGTCAGTCCGTAGAAGCCGGACAGGACGAACAGCACACCGACCACCATGTTGAGGTTGGACGCGAAGTTCCCGCCGATCACGGCGCCGAGCAGCAGGATCGCACCCACCACGATGGACAGGACGCTCAGCGCCCCGTCGGTCGACAGCCCGGCGATCCGCTCACCGTGGGTGCCCAGGAACCCCGGGTGGTTCGCCAGCCCCAGGGACCCGAACACGATCAGGAAGATCCCCCCGAACCCCGCCCCGACCCGCCACACCAGGGCGAGCCGGCGATCGACGGTCGGCAGTTCGTCTTGCAGCTTCATGGCGACCTCCAGCGAGCTCCGGGCTCCCTAGCTGTACGGATGGCTCCCCTGCAGATGCGGCGTCTCGTGCATGTACAGCGAGCCGCACTGCTGGCAGCAACGCAGCCCGGTGCCCCACTCCTGCTCGGGCCGCGTCTCGGCGTCGTCGGGCATGGTCCGGCCGCAGAGCGCCGTCGACAGGTCCTCGTCCCGCACCACGTGCCAGGACTTGACCCCGCCGGCCGCCCCCTGCGGGCCGTACTCCGCGCGCAGTTTGTGCGTCATGCCCTCCATCGTCGCTCGGCGACCGCGCACCCGCTACTCGCCCGGGGCCTGCCCGGACGCCTCCGCCCCGCGCACCGGCGAGGCGACCATCGAGCCGATCCGGTTGCGGCGCCCGGCCGAGGACTCGGCGGTCAGCAGGATCCCGGTCAGGCCGTCCGCGACCGGCTCGGGCAGCGGGATCCGGCAGGAGGAGCCGGGGATCGGCACCCGGCCGAGGTGCTTGGCCAGCAGGCCGCCGACGGTCTCGACGTCCTCGTCCTCCAGCTCGATGCCGAACAGCTCGCCCAGGTCCTCCACCAGCAGCCGGGCGGTGATCCGGTACGAGCCGTCGCCGAGGTCCTCGATCGGCGCGATCTCCCGGTCGTACTCGTCGGTGATCTCGCCGACGATCTCCTCCAGGATGTCCTCGATGGTGACCAGCCCCGCCGTGCCGCCGTACTCGTCGATCACGATCGCGACGTGCGAGCGGCGCTGCTGCATCTCGCGCAGCAGGTCGCCGGCCGGCTTGGAGTCCGGGACGAACACGGCCGGGCGCATCACCGCGCCGACCTCCTCGGCCTCCGCCTCGCGGTTGATGTGGGTGCGGCGCACCAGGTCCTTGAGGTAGACGATGCCGACCACGTCGTCCTCGTTGTCGCCGACCACCGGGATCCGCGAGAAGCCCGAGCGCAGCGCCAGGGTGAGCGCCTGCCGGACGGTCTTGTGCCGCTCGATCATCACCAGGTCGGTGCGCGGCACCATCACCTCGCGCACGATGGTGTCGCCCAGCTCGAAGACCGAGTGCACCATCCGGCGCTCCTCGTCCTCGATCAGGTCGTCCTTCTCCGCGAGGTCGACCAGCGCCCGCAGCTCCGCCTCGGAGGCGAACGGCCCCTCCCGGTAGCCCTTGCCCGGGGTCAGCGCGTTGCCGAGCAGGATCAGCAGCCGCGGGATCGGGCCGAGCACCGCGGCCAGCGGCAGCAGCACGAAGGAGGCGGCGGTCGCGGTGGAGATCGGGTGCTGGCGCCCGATCGTGCGCGGCGAGACGCCCACCGCGACGAAGGACACCAGCACCATCACGCCGAAGGCCAGCAGCACGGCCTGCCAGGTCGGGTGGATGTTGCGCACGCACACCGCGGTGACCAGCACCGCCGCCGCCATCTCGCTGGCCACCCGGATCAGGGTCGCCAGGTTGAGGTAGCGGAACGGGTCGGAGGCGACGGCCAGCAGCCGCGCGGAGCCGCGCCGCCCGTTCCGTACCGCCTCCTCCGCCCGGAACCGGGAGACCCGCGAGATGCCCGCCTCGGCGCACGCGGCCAGCCAGCCGAGCACGACCAGCGCCACGGCACCGAGGATGAAGCTCGTACTCTCACCGCTCACAGGAGTTCGGGCCCCGCGCTCAGTGGGTGGTGGGGGCCGGCGAGATGCCGCCGAGGCCGCGGCCGGCCCGCCAGTCGTCCAGGATGCGCTTCTGGAGGGCGAACATCTCCTCTTCCTCCTCCGGCTCCTCGTGGTCGTAGCCGAGGACGTGCAGTACGCCGTGGACGGTGAGCAGCTGCAGCTCCTCGTCCATCGAGTGCTTGGAGGGGGCCGCCTTGCCCTGCTGCTCGGCGACCTCGGGGCAGAGCACGATGTCGCCGAGCAGGCCCTGCGGCAGCTCCTCGCCCTCCTTGCCGGGACGCAGCTCGTCCATCGGGAACGACATCACGTCGGTCGGGCCGGGCAGGTCCATCCACTGGATGTGCAGCTCCTCCATCGCCGCACCGTCCACCAGGATCACGGACAGTTCGGACTGCGGGTGGATCCGCATCTTGTCCAGGGCGAAGCGGGCGACGTCGAGGATGGCTTCCTCATCGGCGTCCCAGCCGGACTCGTTGGCGATGTCGATCGACATGACGGGCTGTGTGCTCAGCTTTCGGTGCGATGGGACTGTCGGGGTGCGCGCGCCGCGGCGGTCTTGCCGAGGCGCCGCTGGGCGGGCTTGCGGGCGGCCGGGGCGTTCTCCTCGGCCTCCTGCCGCGCGTCCCAGCGCTCGTAGGCGTCCACGATCCGGCCGACCAGCTTGTGGCGGACCACGTCGTTGCTGGTGAGGACGGAGAAGTGGATGTCCGGGACGTCGGCCAGGATCTCCTGGACGACCTTGAGCCCGCTGCGGGTGCCGCCCGGGAGGTCGATCTGGCTGGTGTCGCCGGTGACCACCACCCGGGAGTTGAACCCGAGGCGGGTGAGGAACATCTTCATCTGCTCGGGCGAGGTGTTCTGGGCCTCGTCGAGGATGATGAAGGCGTCATTGAGCGTACGGCCGCGCATGTACGCGAGCGGGGCGACCTCGATGGTGCCGGCCGCCATCAGGCGCGGGATGGAGTCCGGGTCCATCATGTCGTGCAGCGCGTCGTACAGCGGGCGCAGGTACGGGTCGATCTTCTCGTAGAGGGTGCCGGGCAGGAAGCCCAGCCGCTCGCCCGCCTCGACCGCCGGGCGGGTCAGGATGATCCGGTTGACCTCCTTGGCCTGCAGGGCCTGGACGGCCTTGGCCATCGCCAGGTAGGTCTTGCCGGTGCCGGCCGGGCCGAGGCCGAAGACGATCGTGTGCTTGTCGATCGCCTCGACGTAGCGCTGCTGGTTGAGCGTCTTGGGGCGGATCGTGCGACCCCGGTTGGACAGGATGTTCGCGGTGAACACCTGGGACGGCGCCGGGCTGTCCGGGTCCTCCTCGCGAAGCATGGCGATGGAGCGCTCCACGGAGTCCTCCGTCAGGGGCTGGCCGGTGCGCAGCACCAGCATCATCTCGTTGAAGAGCTTCTGCACGAGCGCGACCTCGGCACGCGTCCCGGTGGCGGTCACCTCGTTGCCGCGGACGTGGATGTCGGCGGCGGGGAAGCCCTTCTCGATCACGCGCAGCAGCGAGTCCGCCGTGCCGAGCAGGGTGACCATCGGGTGCTTCTCGGGGATGACGATCCGGGCGCTCACCCGGCCGTCGTCGGCCGGTTCCGGGCGCGACTGCCCGTCGGTACGGGTCTGCGATGTGTCACTCATAGGTCGGCGCTGGGGCCTGCCTCATCCCATCCGTGGTGTCGTGTGCCGCTCGGTCTCCGGGGCACCAGGGTACGCCGCGAGCGTGATCGCTGCGGCGGGCGGCGGGGCCGCACCCGACGATGCTGCGGCAGATCGCGGGGCGGCGCGAACCCTTTTTCCGTGGGGCTTCTTCCCGCGTCGGCCTTCCGCACCGGTCACGGGTGGCGGCGGGCCGGGACGGGCACCCGGGCGAGGTCCTCGGCGAGCACCAGTTCCCCGTCGAAGTGCTTGCGGGCGTCGGCCAGGTGCTGGCTCAGGTCCGGGTAGCGCTGGGAGAAGTGGGTCAGCACCAGGGTGCGCACCCCGGCCTCGGCGGCGGCCTTGGCGGCCTGGCCGGCGGTGAGGTGGCCGTGGTCGTCGGCGAGCTGGGCGTCGGCGTCGGTGAAGGTCGCCTCGACCACCAGCAGGTCGGCGCCCTCGGCGAGTTGGTGCACCCCCTCGCACAGCCGGGTGTCCATCACGAAGGCGAACTTCTGGCCCGGCCGCGGCTCGCTGACCTCGTCCAGGGTGACCGTGCGGCCGTCCACCTCGATCGCGCCCTCGTGCTGGAGTCGGCCGACGGCCGGGCCGTACACGCCGAACGCGGCGAGCCGCTCGGGCACCAGCCGGCGGCCGTCCGGCTCGGACAACCGGTAGCCGAAGGACTCCACCGGGTGGTCGAGGCGGACCGCGTCCAGCGCGAAGCGGGCGCCGGGCGCGGGCAGCGGGCCCGGCTCGTCGATCGGCCGGGGCCGCAGCACGGCCGTCTCGTGGTAGGCGGTGGCGTGCCGCAGCCGCTCGAAGTAGACCTCGCCGGAGGCCGGGAAGTAGACGTCAACCGGGTGCGGGACCCGGTCAAGGTTGATCCGCTGGATCACCCCGGCGAGGCCCAGGCAGTGGTCGCCGTGGAAGTGGGTCACCGCGATCCGGGTGATCTGGGTGGCCGAGACCCCGGTGTGCAGCATCTGCCGCTGGGTGCCCTCGCCGGGGTCGAACAGCAGGCCCTCGCCGTCCCAACGCAGCAGGTAGCCGTTGTGGTTGCGGTGCCGGGTGGGCACCTGGCTGGCGGTGCCGAGGACGACGAGTTCGCGCTGGGACACCTGGGATCAGACCATGCGCTCGGTCATCGACTTGCCGCCGAGCACGTGCACGTGGGCGTGGAAGACGGTCTGCCCGGCGCCCGCACCGGTGTTGAAGATCAGCCGGTAGTCCTCGAGGCCCTCGTCCCTGGCCACCGCGCCCGCCTCGGCGAGCAGTTCGCCGGCGATCTCCGGCTCGGCGGCGGCCAGCGCCGCGGCGTTCGGGTAGTGGACGTGCGGGATGACCAGGACGTGCACCGGGGCCTTGGGGGCGATGTCACGGAAGGCGAGGATGCGCTCGGTCTTGCGCACCACGGTCGCCGGGATCTCGCCCGCCACGATCTTGCAGAACAGGCAGTCGGGCTGCGGCTCGCCGGCCATCGGCTTCTCCTCGCTTCAGTGGTTTCGTGGGGCCGTACGGGCGCAGCCTAGCCGAGCCACGCGACCGCCTGCTGGTACTCCTGCAGGTGCTTCCAGCGCACCGAGCGCATCCCGACGATGTCCCCCTCGGACACGTCGAAGTCCTCGGATATGAGGACCACCGCGAGGTAGACGAAGCCGAGCAGCCAACGACGGGTCAGCCGCCACGTGTTGGGGCGCATCACGCGCTTGCGGCGCACCACCCGCATGGCCAGGATCCCCTTGCCCACGCTGAAGCCGGTCAGCCGGGCGAGCACCACCTGGTTGAGGAAGGAGACGAGCAGGCTCACTCCCAGGAACGCCACCCAGAACGGCACCACCGGGCTCTGGACGGCGGCGTGGCCGACCGCGTGCACGACGGGCTTCGCGTGCTTCGCGGTGTTGTCGTCGGCGATGGCGGCGGCGAAGCCGAGGCCGAAGGCGAGGGCGAAGTCCAGCACGATCGCCAGGAACCGCCGCCCGGCGTACGCCTCCGGCGGGCACGGCGGCAGCGCGGGCTGCGCCTGCGGCTGGTACGGCTGCTGCTGGTACGGCGGTTGCTGGCCCTGCGGCGGGTACGGGCTCTGCGGGTACGGCTGCGGCGGCTGGCCGTACGGCTGTGGCGGCTGGGCGTACGGGCCCTGCCCGTACGGGTTCGGCCCGTAGCCGTTCTGCGGGTACTGCGGCGGCGGATATCCCTGCGCCATGGAGTGCTCCCCCGTGAGCTGTCGATCAGATCGAGATCGCGATCAAGAACAGCCCCGCATCCTACCCACGCCGCGGAGCGGGAGGTCGGGCCCGCCGACCAGGGCCACGACCGCCGCCAGGCCGAGCACCCAGCCCGCCGTGAACGCGAGCCCGT